>CAXGVD010000615.1:0-1500 GCA_964012695.1 uncultured Opitutia bacterium | reverse complement strand
GCAAGGGAACGGCGTAGTAGGGAACGGCAGGCACGCCAGCGGCGGACAAGCTTGCGCGCAAACGGTCACGCTCGGGATGAAGAATGGTATACTGAGCGAACACCGAGGTGGAACCCGCTGGCACTTGCGGAAGACGCAGGTCGGGAAGGTCGGTGGCCGCGAGAAGCTCGTCGTAGCGCCGGGCCACTTCTTGGCGGAGGCGTACTTCCTCGGGAAAGACTTCGAGGTGTTCGAGGAGGATGGCAGCCTGAAGGGTGTCCAGCCGGCCATTCAGACCGAGAACGGGGTGGTAGTGCTTGCGGGCTTGGCCATGGACACGGATTTGGCGGAACTTGGCAGCGTATTCGTCGTCGTCCGTGAAGAGGGCTCCGCCGTCCCCGTAGCAACCGAGCGGCTTGGAGGGGAAAAAAGAGGTGCTGCCAATGGCGGACAAAGCACAGGAAAGGCGGCCTTCGAAGGTGGCGCCGAAGGACTGGGCGGCGTCCTCGATCACGGGCAGACCACGGGGGCCGGCAATAGCCGCGATGGCGTCCATGTCCGCCGTCTGCCCGTAAATGCCGACGGGCATAATGGCCTTGGTCCGTTCCGTGACGGCGGCCTCCAGTTGCGTTTCATCCAAGTTCCACGTATCTTCTCGCACATCCACGAATACGGGCGTGGCGCCGAGCAGTGCGATGACTTCGGCGGTGGAAATCCAAGTGTAGGGCACGGTGATCACCTCGTCTCCGGGCCCGATGTCCAGCGCCATCAAGGCGATGAGCAGGGAATCAGTTCCGCTGGATACCGTTACGCAATGCTTCGTCTCCACGTAGGCGGCGAGTCGTTCCTCCAACTCCTTCACCTCGGGGCCGAGGATATACTGCCCGTGGTCAAGAACGGCGGCGATGCGGGCGTCTATCTTATCGCGGATGTGATCTTGCCTAGTTTTGAGGTCTATGAACTGCATGATTGTTCGGAAGCCAAGGGCTTGAAGTGATGATAATTCCTGTCGCCTGCGGACAGGTTTTCCGGAAGAGGGGAATCTTCGGGAAGGTCGAGACAGCGAACGGTCTCCCCCACCCTTTCGTAGCGCAGACCGGACTCCGGACAGACCGCCGAGTCCGAATCGTCGAAGAGAAGTTTGTGACCGTGGCGACTCATGTGACCACTCAAGCGCCCCGGATTGCCCAGAATCAGCCCGTAGTCCGGAACGTCCTTGGTGACCACGGCTCCAGCCGCCACGAAGGCGTAACGTCCCAAGGTCACACCGCATACGATGGTGGCATTGGCCCCGATGGTGGAGCCGCGCCGGATGACGGTTTCTTCGTAAAGCGAACGCCGGTTGACCTGAGAGCGCGGATTGGTGACGTTGGTGAGGACACAGGAGGGACCGAGAAAGACGTCATCCTCCACCGTGACCCCCGAGTACACCGCAACGTTGTTCTGCACTTTCACGTTCCGACCCAGCACGGCTCCGCCAGCAATCATGACGTTCTGACCAAGCACGCAACCCGGCCCGAC
>CAXGVD010000614.1:0-1500 GCA_964012695.1 uncultured Opitutia bacterium | reverse complement strand
TGGCCCGGGATCCCGTCACGGGCGAGCTGGGTGTGGCGGTGGCTTCCAAGTTTCCTGCTGTGGGGAACGTGGTGCCGTGGGCGAAGGCGGGGGTGGGGGCCGTGGCCACGCAGGCTTGGGCCAATACGCGCTACGGTCCCGTCGGCTTGGATTTGCTGGCCGCCGGTAGTTCGTCCGAGGAAACCGTTCGGGCGCTCATTCAGGCTGACCCAAGACGCGACCTAAGGCAGGTCGGAGTGATCGCCGCCGACGGCAACGCCTCCACCTACACGGGAGCCAAGTGCCTGGACTGGGCGGGTGGCGTGACGGGCGCGAATTACGCGGCCCAGGGAAATATTCTCGCTGGCCCCGATGTGATCGAGGCCATGAGCAAGGCTTTCGAGGAAACCGAGGGCGAATTGGCCGAACGCTTGCTGGCGGCTCTGCGGGCAGGGCAGAAGACGGGCGGCGACAAGCGCGGGCGGCAATCCGCCGCCTTGCTCATCGTGCGGGAAGGGTGGGGCTATTCGGGCCTGAACGATCGATACCGTGACCTTAGGGTGGACGATCACCCCGAGCCCATCGAGGAATTGGCGCGCGTCCTCGCCGCCCACAAGAAGGTTTTTCCTTCCCCCGCCCCGCGTTCCGTTTCACCGACTAAGAAGGAGAAATAGCGACGTGCCGGACGTTCTCCTGCGCGGATTGGACTTCGCCTTTCTGGGGGCCCACACCATCCTCATCTTTTTCAACCTCTTCGGTTGGCTTTGGCCGCAAACCCGCCGCCTTAACCTCTTAAGCATTTTGCTCACGGCGGGCGCGTGGATCGTCTTCGCCCCGTGGATGGGGCTCGGTTACTGCCCCTGTACGGATTGGCATTGGCAAGTTAAGGAGGCTCTCGGCCAAAACAACCTGCCCGGCAACTACCTCACCTATCTCTTCGACGTCTGGACGGGGTTGGCTGTTTCCGACACCTTTTCCGAGCGCCTCGCCTGGCTCTGCCTGACGCCCGCCCTCCTCGCATCCATAGGCCTCAACCTGTGCGACCACAGGCGGAGAAAAAAGGGAAGCAAGGAAGGCTCGACCGAATCACAATGACCTCTTGCTCGCCATGACTCGCCTTGCCCTGCTTGTTCTTTTTCTTGCGGCGACCGTCTACGCCGCCCGGAAGCCCGACGTCCTCTTCATCGCCATCGACGACATGAACGACGGCGTCACCCTCTTCGGTGAGGACCGTCCCTTCAAGACCCCTAACCTTCGTAAACTGGCTGAGCGCGGAGTGTTCTTTTCCCGGGCCTACTGCTCCTCGCCCGCCTGCAACCCCTCCCGTGCCTCCGTCCTCACTGGCAAGCGTCCCCATCAAACGGGGGTTTACGGAAATCGGACGAACTGGCGGAAGGCCACTCGGCAAATCGCGACCTTGCCCGAGTACTTCCGTCAGCATGGCTATCGGGCGGAAGGCTTCGGCAAAATCTACCACCACCACGGAAACGGCGCCTTCAACGATCCCGAAGCCTGGGACCG
>CAXGVD010000613.1:0-1501 GCA_964012695.1 uncultured Opitutia bacterium | reverse complement strand
AGCTGAGAGGGCGGGGTTCCGAAAGGGCCCCGCCCGACTTGGCTTGAGCAAAGGCCGAGGCCCGGATGGGTGCCTAGACGGCGATCTTTACGCCGCGGCGGAGGTAGGTGGGGACGTCGAGGTCCTCGCCCTCGTAGATGTTGCGGTTGTCGTGGTCGCCGAAGATGCCGCGCTGGTTCTCGGTCTGCATGAACTCGAAGAGGTTCTGGTCCTCGGTGGCATTCGCGGCCGCTTTCTTACCCTTGGCGCGGGCAGGCTTTTTGCGGGCAGCAGCACGCTTGAGCTTGGATGCATGGGACTTGGCGGCACGCTTGGAAGCCTTGGCAGAGGTGGTGAGGGCGGGCGCCCCGGGGGGCGCTACGTCGGCGGCGGGCAGGCCTGCCTCGAGGTCGGTGGCGCCGAGGACGCATATCTCGACGCGGTCGCCCATGTTCTCGTCCACGTGGGCGCCGAACACGACGTGCTCGCCCGCCTTGAGCTCCTCGCGAATGCCTGCGGCGGTTTGCTGCAGGGCGGCCATGCTCATGCCGGGACCGCCGGTGATGGTGATGAGAAGAACGTCGGCTGCCTTGGAAACGTCCGGAAGGTGCAGCATGGGACAAAGGAGAAGGTCGCGCAGGGCGTGCCGGAGGGCATCCTCTCCCGATCCGTTGCCGATGGCGAACAGGGTGCGCCCGGAACGTAGGTTGAAGGCCTTGCGGAGGTGAGCGAAGTCGACGTCGATCATGCCCTTGCGAAAGACGAGGGAGCAAATGGAGGTGATGCCGCAGCTCACGTTTCGCCCCCCTTGGGCAAAGCACTCGAGTGCACTGGCATCGGGGCCACCGACCTGCAGGAGGGAATCGTTTGGAAGTGGGACCACGGCATTGGAGAACTTGCGCAGCTCGGCAAGGGATTCCTCGGCCAGCTTGTGGCGGTGCTTCTCCCAGCTGAAGGGCATGGGACAAAAGGCAAAGACGAGGGCCCCCGCCTCGCGGGCCAGCTTGGCGATCTCGGGACCTACCCCACCCCCGGTTCCGCCACCTAGGCCGGCGAGGAGGAAGACGAGGTCTACGCCGTCGAGATGCTTGCGGATGGTGGTGCGGTCCTCGTCGGCCGCCTTGCGCCCGACGGAGGGTTCGCCACCCGTGCCCATGCCGTGCGTGAGGCGTCGCCCAAGGGTGACCTTCTCGCTCGCCATGCTCTCGGAAAGGTTGGTCGCGTCGATGTCCATGGCGACGGCCCGAACGGAATCGAAGCCGTCGAAGCGGAGACCGTCCACAAGGCTGCAGCCCGCGCCTCCCACGCCGATGATCTTGGCTCGGATGGGACTGGTTTCCGCACGGAAGGAAGCAGTGTGAAACATCGTTTGCTGGGACATGGCGGACCTGGGTTCGGGATAGTTACGATTTGCAGCTCGCGTTCGGCATACGGAAGGCGGCTAGTTGATGCCCACGAGGTGGGCGAGTTTCTTGAAAAGTCCCTTGGACTCGGCGATCGATCCTCCCCGATCGTTGTCCTG
>CAXGVD010000612.1:0-1507 GCA_964012695.1 uncultured Opitutia bacterium | reverse complement strand
CAAGTCCTTCAGAGCGAGTTCGGTGTTTCGGCGGAGTTTGTATTCCGCGCCTTTGGGCTCCATGCCTTCGGTAAGCAGACCGTCGGCGCGGTAGCGGAGACGTCCTAAGCTACGTGCGTCCATGAGGAGGTAACCGCCCGAGGCTCGCCACTTGGCACCCTCGAAACGAAGTGGCACACGCCCAGAGAAGGCACCTTCCATTTCGCCGTCGAAGCCGTCAAAGAGTGCGACGATACGGGCGCCGTCAAGGTTTTCCAAGGCGAGATTGAAACGGAGCTTCTCCTCGAAGGGAAGGGACTCGGAGGGAAGAAGGCTGAGGCGACCGCCAAGGAAGTCGGCTTGAGCGTCATGAATGGCGAGGGATCCGTTGCGGTCCATGGAGAAGCGGAGGCGGCCGGAGGTTATGGCGAGGTCGCCCCGGCGAATAGAATCGAAGCGGAGTTCGGCGGACTCGGCAGTGGCGATGGGGTCAAGAGAGAGGAGCGGGATGCGTCCGCGCAGGCCTTGAAGGTGAAGGTCAAGGTCGGGGAAGTGGAGGTCGGAGCCGTTGAAGTCGAGGAGAAGGGAGGTATCGAGAAGCGGGATGACGGAGAGGTTGGCGGGGCGGAGTTCGCAGGGAATGGTTTCATAGGTAAGGGAGAGAGCGTCCAGTCGAGCGGCGGGCAGGGCGTTTTTATCGGAAGGGAACCGAGGGATGCGGAAGGTTAGGGAAAGGTTTTCGATGAGGGCGTCCTCGCCGATGTGTAGGCGTTCGGCTAAGAGGGTTTGGGCTTCCGGAAGGGCGGGCAGGCGCTCGAGATCCAGCAGGCCTTCGTAGGCGAATCGCTCGAGGGTGAGACCGATGGTGGGCAGGGTGAGAGTTGCGGGCGCAAGACGGACGGGGATGAGGGGACCAGCGTAAGGGAAGGTGGCGGAGAGCCGACCTTGGTACAAGTAAAGAGGGGCGTTACCGTCGGCGAGGTAGAGTTGGTCGAAGGTGAGGGTTTTGGTTTGCCCCTTGGGGATGTTCTCTGGAGCTTGCAAGGAGATGTTCCAGTCGGGGAGGGCGAGGCCGTCGAGTGCGAGAGGCGGGAGTGGGGAATGGGCCTTGAGGCTTCCTATGCGCACTTGGGAGAGGCGACAGGCATTGGCGTCGAGGGTGGCTTGTACACTCCAGTCGGCGAAATGCAGAAGGGGGGTAGGCGTGGGGGCCGTGGCGTTGAGCTCCGCCGAGCCGGTTGCTTGGAGCGAGAGGAGTTCCGCTTCGTCTTGGTGGCCAACGAGGAGAAAGTTGGGCAGGTGCAGGAGGTGGTCATCGTAAAGGACGCCAAAGTCATGAGCCCGGGCGTGCAGGGTGGGGTAGGTGAGCTCGTTGCCGCTGATTCGGGCGGCGGCAAGAACGGAGGCTTGGCCAGAGAGGATTTCAGCGGGGAGATCGATGCCGAAGGGGCTTAGGTGTGGGAGGGCGACCTCCCGGAGCAGGGGCAGGGAGACATCGTTCAGGCGGGCGACTGCCCGGAGGCGACCA
>CAXGVD010000611.1:0-1507 GCA_964012695.1 uncultured Opitutia bacterium | reverse complement strand
CGCCCGCGTCCACCCTCACCTAAGCCAGTGCCGCCGCCGGCCAAAGCTTCAACAAGTTCACCGCCCTAACCGTAGCGTTCCAGTCCCCCGAAAAGCTGGTGTCTCCCCGTGCCCGGTTTCCCACGGCAACGAGCAACGGGGCTTCCGCCCCTCCCGCGAAAAACTTCACCATTTCCCTCTCCGGTTCGCTCCGAAAGTTCAGAGAGGCAAAGGTCGCAACCTTCAACCGCAGATTCAACTCGGCCTCCGCCCCGCTTCCTTTTCTCTCCCAAGACACGGAGGTCGAGAATTCCTCGGGCAAGACGAAAGGCAAATCACCGAGAACGCCTTCGATTAGCCCGCTCCCATCAATTACGAAATCCATCTCCGCGAACTGGGCGAAGTCCGGACGCTCCGTCCGGAACCGGAAAGGCACCTCAACCTTCTGGAGTTCCAGCACGCCGGACGCCTCCACCAAACCTAACTCGGCCAAATCGTCCCGCACCCGGCATCGCTCCAACCACTCCCAAAAAGCTTCGCCCCCCCCTTTTTCTTCCGAAGGCGTAACCCTCATTCCCACGATGCTCAAGTCCTCCAAACTACTCTCGTCTCCGAACAACCACTCCATCGGCGAGTAAGTGAAGCGAGCCTCTTTCGATTCCGCCGAAAACGCCTCACCCACCAAACGCACGTCACGCAACAAGCAAGTCCCCCAAGTCACCTTCACCTTGCCGAGACTCAGCTCGAAGTCCTCGAAATACTCCCGCAACGACTCCTCCAACCGACCCGGCAACCAAACCCCGAAAACCACCCACCAAGCCGCACAGGCAGCCAACACCGCACTCGCAACAATCCTGTAGTAACTTCGCCTCATCAAAGAGCCGGATCAGCAGGGGCTAGCCCTTCCGACACAAGATTGTTCCCGCAAAAGACGCAAGCCCTGCGGGAAAGTTCCACCTCCGGAGAATGAACCGTCTTCAGCGGCGGCGCTCGAAGATGCGCTTCTCCTTGACCTTGGTGGCTTCCTTGCCCACTCGGCCGCGGAGGTAGTAGAGACGGGCCCGCATGGTGATGCTTTCGCGGTCCACTTCCACCTTGTCGATAAGGGGTGTATGCACTGGAAACACCCGTTCCACTCCGACGCCCGAAGCAATACGGCGCACCGTGAAGGTCTCGTGGACACCGGAACCCTTGCGGGCGATGACGATGCCCGCGAACACCTGAATCCGTTCCTTGCCGCCCTCACGGACTCGGACGTGAACCTTCACTCCGTCGCCAACCTTGAAGTCTTCTCGACCTTCCTGAAGGTGTTCCTTGGTAATTTCTTCGACTAGGGCCTGACTCATGACGTCTCTCCTCGTTTCAAGTTGCAAGTTGTTCTTCAATCAAATCGGACCGCCGGGCCCGCGTTTTCTCGTCCATACGTTCCTCGCGCCAATGGGCGATGGCTCCGTGGTCTCCAGAAAGCAAGACCTCAGGCACTTCCCACCCCCTAAATTCAGGGGGCCGCGTGTACTGGGGAAAACTC
>CAXGVD010000610.1:0-1509 GCA_964012695.1 uncultured Opitutia bacterium | reverse complement strand
GGTAGCCGATACTTTTTTCCAAGGTGCGCAGGGAGCGCTCCTCTTCGGGGCTGGGCGGTTTGTCTCCTTCGGCTTCTCCGCGTATGCGGCCGGCCAGTTTGCGTATCCAATTCATTAGGAAGAGGGCGGGGGGGCGGAGGCTGGGGAGAGAAGGCGGGCGGCGACTTCCGTGGCGAGGGTTCGGTAGGCTTGGGACCCGGCCCCGTCGGGGTCGTACTCGAAAATGGTTTGGCCGAAGCTCGGGGCCTCGCTTAACCGAACGGACCGAGGCACGGCGGTGTGAAACATGAGTTGGGGGTAGTGCCTGCCGACTTCCTCCCAAACATCGTAGGAGAGCCGGGTGCGGTTGTCGAACATGGTCATGACGATGCCGCCGACGTTCAGGTTCGGGCTGGCTCCGGAGGCCCGCAATTGCTCCACCACGCCGAGGATTTGGCCGAGCCCTTCGAGGGCGAGGTACTCGCACTGAAGGGTTACGAGGAGGGAGTCGGCGGCACAAAGGGCGTTCATGGAGAGGAGACCGAGGGTTGGCGGGCAGTCGATGAGAATGAGGCTGAGGCCGTAGTCCGTCTTAAGGTTGGCGAGGCAAGCACGCATTTTGAGGAGGTAGTCCGGTTGGCCGGCCAGCTCCAATTCGGCTGCGGCGAGGTCCAGTTCGGAGGGAAGTAGCCAAAGGTTGGGCAGTCGGGTTGCAATCACACGGTCGGTGGCGGCGGCCCGTCCCGTGAGTGGCGCGTAGACGCCGGCGTTCGGGGTCTTTTCGGCTCCCAAGGCACTGGTGGCGTTGGCTTGGGGGTCAAGGTCCACGATTAGCGTGGGCGTCCCCGAAGCGGCGAGGGCGGCCCCCAAGTTCACCGTCGTGGTAGTTTTTCCCACCCCTCCTTTTTGATTCGCGATTGCTACGACGATGGCCGACATGGGAGCTTGAACCTAAGCGGCGCCTGACGGGAGTCGAGAGCAAACGACGTTTCGAGTTTGCGGCAAGGGGTCCGCGGATTGCAGCGAGGGCCAGCCGCCTTTCAAATCAGTTCCTTAAGGTCGTAGACGTTGACGGGGGCGTTGGCGGCTTCGGCGGCTTCAAAGAGGTCTTGGAGCAACTTTTTCTTGCGGCCCTGCATGAGAAGGACGTTCTCCTCCACGCTGTCGGAGACGATGAGCTTGTGGACGTGGACGGTTCGGGTTTGGCCGATGCGGTGGGCCCGATCTGTGGCTTGGGCTTCGGCAGCGGGATTCCACCATGGGTCGAAGTGGACGACTTGGTCCGCCCCGGTCAGGTTCAGTCCCGTTCCGCCCGCCTTAAGGGAGAGTAGGAAGAGGGGGACGGAGGCGTCGTTTTGAAAGCGGTCCACTTGGGCTTGGCGGTCTCGGGTTGAACCGTCGAGGTAGCAGTAGGAGAGGCCCGCGTCGTCCAGTTCCCGGCGGACGAGAGCGAGCAGAGAGGTAAATTGGGAGAAGACGAGGAGGCGGGAACCAGAATCGAGGGCGGCGTCGAGGATTTCCCGGAAGGCG
>CAXGVD010000609.1:0-1516 GCA_964012695.1 uncultured Opitutia bacterium | reverse complement strand
GAACGGATCGACTCCCTCGTGGACAAGGGAAGCTTCAAGGAACTGGACGCCAACCTAACCTCCCTTGACCCATTGGATTTCAAGGGCGCGGCGGCTTACAAGGAAAAGCTCGAACAAAATAAAAAGAAGGCGGACATGCCCGACGCCGTCCTCTCCGGAGAAGGAAAAATGGGCGGGCGCGAGGTCAGCCTCGCGGTGATGGACTTTCGCTTCCTTGGAGGCAGCATGGGCTCAGTGGTGGGCGAGAAGATCACCCGGGCCATCGAGCGCGGTTTGGAGGGGGGGGTCCCCGTCATCGTCGTTTCCGCATCGGGTGGAGCCCGCATGTACGAGGGAATTCTTAGCCTAATGCAAATGGCCAAGACGAGTGCCGCCCTCGCCAAGCTCGACGCCGCCAGTATCCCCTTTGTCTCCGTCCTTACAAATCCCACCATGGCTGGCGTCATGGCCAGTTTCGCCTCCCTTGGGGATGTAATCCTCGCCGAACCCGGTGCCCTCATCGGCTTCGCAGGCCGGCGCGTCATCAAGGAAACCACCCAAGCCGACCTGCCCGCGGACTTTCAGACTTCCGAATTCCTCCTCGAACGCGGCCTGATTGACCAAATCGTCCCCCGCCACCAACTCCGGGACCGTATCATCACCCTCCTCGACCACTTCTGCGGCCCTATCGCCAAGGCGAAAAAGCCCACTACGGCGAAAAAGGCAAAAGCCGCTCCGAAAAAAGCGGCCTCGAAGCGCGAAGGCGGGAGCAAGTCCTCCTAAAAGGAAAACGGCAACAGAGACGGGAGGCTTCGACGAAACCTTTCGACGAGATTGTTTCATACCTCTACGGCCTCCGGGCCCGAGGCGCCTCCTACGGAATCGACCGCATGAAGGCCTTTGGCCAAGCCCTCGGGTCGCCTTGGAGGCACTATCCCATCGTACACGTAGCCGGCACTAACGGAAAGGGTTCGGTTTGCGCTATGGTGGAGGCCTGCCTGCGGCGCAACGGCTGCAAGACTGGCCTCTTCACCTCGCCCCACCTGATCAGACTAGGCGAACGCATACGCATCGACGGCAAAGCCATTTCCGACGACGAAATCGTCGGCTTGACGGAGGAAATGAGGGAAGCCGCCCGAGCTTCCGCCGCGGTGGACGAGGCCTCCGACCTCCACCCCACCTTCTTTGAGTTCATGGCCGCCATGGCCTTCGTTGCCTTTTCTCGTGCGGAGGTGGACGTCGCCGTGGTGGAAACGGGTTTGGGCGGACGCCTGGACGCCACGAACGTCGTCGCTCCCGCCGTCTCAGCCCTCACCACCGTGGCCCTGGACCATTGCGAAATTCTTGGCGCCGACCTCGCCTCCATCGCCCGCGAAAAAGCTGGTATCCTGAAACCTGGTCGCCCCGTCGTCATCGGCGGGCTTCCAGATGAGGCGGAGAAGGTGGTTCGGGAAATCGCCCAGGAAAGAGGCTGTGCCGTCTTTTCTGCGCACGAACGTTTCCCCACTGCTGAATCCTTGCCCGAGACCTCTCTCGC
>CAXGVD010000608.1:0-1517 GCA_964012695.1 uncultured Opitutia bacterium | reverse complement strand
TCCGGTGGCTACCGCATCCCGCTCGACCGCTCCCACCTTCACTTCGAAATCGGGCTCCGCCTCACGGACGATTTTCAGAGTTGGTACGCCTCCCGCAAGTTCAGCTCCCCTAACCGGCACGGCAACTACAGCGGCTTCAACCTAGTCGGTCTGGACCCACTCGACTTCTACGGCCGCTACAAGGCCAAGACCATCGACTCTCCCCTCGCCTTCCTCCGTTCCTTGCCCGTCGTCACTACGGTCCGGGCGCGTTTCGCCGGCTCGCCGGATTTCGTCACCCGCTACCCCTCCCTCTCCCGTCCGCTCAAACTAAGTGAAGCTCCGAAGGCCTGGGACGTCTCCTTCGGCCCGCACGGTATTCCCCTGCAAGTGGTACCGGCAGAAGGCTTGCCCCCTACGGGAAGCTCGCCCTTTCTCATTCTAGGTTACGACGAAAAGGCTGACGCCGCGTCCCGCTCCTGCCGAGCGCTAGTCAAAGGCGGAAGCTCATCCCGCGTCCCTTCCGAGCAACTGAAAGTTTATCTTGAACTTCTCTTTCGCCGCAGGTGACGTGAAGCCGCCCGTCCTGGCCTGCTTCATCACCTCCCACGGTTTCGGTCACGCGACCCGCACCCTCGCCGTTCTTGACGCCCTGCGGCATCTCCTCCCCGAAGTCCGCTACCACCTCTTCGCCCGCCTGCCTCGCTCCTTTCTCACCGAAAACCTACCTGCCGAAAGCTTCGAGCTTCACGAAACAGACACTGACGTGGGGCTCGTCCAGAACACCCCATTCCGGCACGACCTATCAGCCACTCTGGCCCGCCTCGACGCGTTCCTTCCCTTTGCCTCCGAAACTCTCGCTCCGCTCGCACATCGCTTGCGAGGATCCAGTTGCGACGCCGTACTCTGCGACGTGTCTCCCCTCGGCATAGCCGCAGCCCGGGCTGCCTCCCTGCCGAGCGTCCTGCTGGAAAACTTCACTTGGGACTGGATTTACGAGGACTACCTCGCCGAACGCCCCGCCTTCGCGCCTTATGTCGAGCAACTCGGGGAAATCTACGCTGGCGTCGACCTCCGCCTGCAAACCGAACCGGTCTGTCACCCTTTACGTTCCGCTCGTCTCCTGCCTCCGGTCGTCCGCCCATTCCGCCTTTCCCGCGAAGAAACCCGCGAACGCCTCAATCTGCCGCCTGACGTCTCACTCGTCCTCCTTACCACCGGCGGCATTCCCGGCGAGTTCGCCATGAAGGAAGCGCTTTTTGCCCGTCCCGACATCCGCTTCCTCCTCTCAGGTTCCGGCCCTGAACTTCGCCACGAAGCGAACCTCGTCCACCTCCCCCACGACTCCGGCCTGCACCACCCCGACCTCGTCCGAGCCTCCGACCTAGTCGTGGGCAAAGCTGGCTACGGCACCGTCGCGGAAGTACTCGCCGCCCGAAAACCCTTCGCCCGGATCCTCCGCTCACGCTTCCGCGAATCCGATGTGCTCGCCCGTTTCATGGACGAGCGTATACCCGGTTTTTCGCTTTCGAGCGAAA
>CAXGVD010000607.1:0-1517 GCA_964012695.1 uncultured Opitutia bacterium | reverse complement strand
TCGACGCTGACAAGCGGGGTGCCCGAGCCGCTTGGCTGGATCTCTCCACGGGCAAGTTCGTCCTCGCCGCCGAAAGAGCTCCCGCCGATCTCCTCGCCGCGCTCGCCTCCATTTCCCCGCGCGAATACCTTGTTGCGGAAGGGCTCGCGGAGCGGATCGAGAAAACGCCCGAGCTGTCCGCCTTCCTAGACGAAACCGAGGCCCTGCTCGGGCAATCCACTCGCACCGAAAGACCCGATTTCGACTTCGACCCTAAGGCTGGCGCCCGCGAAGTCATGGAAAACCTTGGCGTGATGAACCTAGAGGGCTTCGGCATCTCCTCCGACCACCCCGCCCTCGGAACCGCGGGTTCCCTCCTCGTGTACGCCAACGACGTCCTTCGGGGCAAACCCGGCAACCTCCGCAAGGTTGAAGAGTACCGAAGCGGAGCCGCCCTCCTAGTCGATCCCGCCACCCAGCGAAACCTAGAAATCTTCCGCACCTCCGCCAATACTAGAAAGGGTTCCCTCCTCGACGTGATGGACGAGACCGCCACCCCAGCCGGCTCCCGCCTGCTCGAACGCTTCCTTGCCCAACCGGAACGCGACCTTGCCGAAATCCGCCGCCGCCAGGATTGCGTAGGCGAGTTCGCCACCGCCCCCGCGCTCGCCGAACGGCTTCGCTCCGTCCTACGTTCGGGCAACGATGTGGAACGCATACTCGGGCGACTCCGCAACCGCATCGCCCGGCCCCGCGAACTCGGCGGTCTACGGGCCACCCTGCGCGGCCTGCCGTCTCTCGCAAAATCCTTACGTGACTCTGCCGAGGACGCCCCCGCCATCGCCAAGCTGGGCGATTCGATCGGCTCCTTTGACGAACTTCACGAACTCCTCGACCGGGCACTCGAAGAAGAACTTCCCGCCGAAATCAAGGCCGACGTCAAGTCCGACGGCGCCCGTGTCATCCGCCCTGGTTTCGACGAGGAACTGGACCGCCTCCGGGAACTCGGGTCGGGCGGCAAGCAGTGGATTCTAGACCTCGAAACCGCAGAGCGAGAACGCACCGGCATCACCAACCTCAAGGTCAAGTACAACGGAGCCTTCGGCTATTTCATAGAAGTCACCAAGGCCAATATCCACCTCGTCCCAGAGCACTACCACCGCAAGCAGACCATGACCAACGCCGAGCGCTACATCACGGAGGAGCTACGGCAGAAGGAGAAGGAAATCATCAACGCCGAGGAGCAGTCCGTCTCTTGCGAAGAGAAGCTTTTCCGGCAAGTCGTGGAAGCTGCCCTAGCGGAAGCGGACGCCCTCTCGGAAACCGCCGCCACCCTAGCGGAAATCGACCTCTTTGCCTCCTGGGGCGTTCTCGCCCGCGAGAGGAATTATGTCCGCCCCTTCTTTACCGAACCCGAGGCCGCCCCCGTCCTCCAAGTCGAGCAAGGCCGCCACCCCGTGGTGGAACTCTCCCTCAAAAAAGACGGACTCGGTCTGGCTGGAACGCACGCCTTCGTCCCCAACGACTGCTCCCTCTCC
>CAXGVD010000606.1:0-1523 GCA_964012695.1 uncultured Opitutia bacterium | reverse complement strand
GCAAGCATTCGAAGGACTTCTCGCTGAACATCATCTCGGGTTTTCATTCGGCCCTTGGCGATTGCATCCCGAAGAATTTCGTCGGGCCGGACGTAACTGAGTGCGTGGTTCACGGCGAGTCCGAGTTCCCAGTTCTGCAAGTGGACGCGGCCGTGATCGTCGGGCTTGCCCGTCTCGGCCAACTCGGGACGGAAGAGGGCGTCGCGGTCAAGGAAGATGGCGGAGAGGCCCATAAAGACGCCATCCTCCTTGCCGACCTTGGCGATGGAGTCCTTGACGATTTGAAGGTAGTCGACGGCTTCCTTCTCGGTGGGCGGGCGGAAGGTGAGAGCTTCGAAGAGAAAGTGGATGGCGGCGAGTAGGCGCTCGTCGGTGATGCCGGGCTCCTTCATGAGGTCGTGCAAGGGGGTCATTGGACGGACGATATTTGTGTTGTACACGATGGCGGTGGGGAGGCCGCGGAGGTCGCCCTTGGGTTTGACCTTGTCCCAGGTCTTCGGGTCGTCGGTGATTTGCTCGGGGAACCCGACCAAGCTGAGCGGTCCATAGGCCATGTAGCGCAGGACGTCCTCCGCCTTGTCGAGTATCTGCGTAGCCTCGGAGCTGTTGACGGTGTAGAAGTCCGGGTAGTTCTCCAAGCCGTGCTTGCGGACGGAGGAGAGTACGACGGGCACGCTCTTTACGGCGGTGGCGTAGGCGACGGTTCCTCCCTCCCACTTTATAATGCGGTCGGTGCCGAAGTACATCTTCAGCTCGCCGCCGTGGTTGGTGGGGACGACGTCGCCACGGGTGCGCAGGCCGGGTTTTTCGGGGTCGTAGGCGGGCTCGGTGTTGATGAGTTCGTTGAGGCGCGTGATGTGTTCCTGCGGGGTGACGCGCCAGATGCGGGTGGGGGAGGAGGCCGGGACGAGTCGGATGCCCTCGGGCAGCGGGCCGAAGAGGAGGTCGTGAGAAACGAAGTTGCCCTTCTTGGGGTCGAGGTGGGCGTGGAAACCGCCCTTGTCCTTCATCGCTTTCTGCAGTGCGTTGACGACCCAGTCGGAGAAGCGGAGCCGCTCGACGACGTCAGGTTGGGCCTTCTTCTTTGGCGGCATCTCCTGAAGGGTGACTTGAGCCCAGACGGACTTCCAGACGGCGGCGTTGGTCTCGTCCAACGGACCGAGTTTGAGGAGGTTGAGGTCGCCCTTTGCGGTCTCGTCGTCGTGACAGTCGAAGCAGTGGTTTTCGAGAAAACCTTGGGCGAAGTTCTTGAAGTCGCCGCGGGGAGTCTCGCCGGGTACATAGGTGTCAGCGGCCCGGGTCATGGTGCCGAGTGCGGCGAAGGCCGCCGCGCCGAGGGCGCGGGTCAGCGGTTTCATGCCAAAATCTCTTTGAGCGGGCCCGAGCCAGAGTCGTACTTGGCGGCCATCTTCTCGGACATGTTGAAACGGTCGGCATTGACGCCGGAGGCCCGGAGTATGGAAGTGTAGAGGGCGTTGATGGGACGCTTGCCGTCGAGCTGGGTGAAACAACCGGTTTTGAAG
>CAXGVD010000605.1:0-1529 GCA_964012695.1 uncultured Opitutia bacterium | reverse complement strand
GCAGGTGACTGTTAATCACTTGGTCGCTGGTTCGAATCCAGCCCGGGCAGCCATTTCCCCAAGCCTGTAAGCGGCTATTATTTGTCCCTAGTCTTCCTCTTCGGCATTTTTGGGGTTTCTTACATCCAGTTCGGGCCATTGTGCGAGCTTGCGGTGAAGGGTACGACGGCTGATGCCCATGAGTTTGGCGGCTTGGGTACGGTTGCCTCCGGAGCGGACCAGGGCGTTGCGGAGGAGGCGTTTCTCGTTTTCTTCCACGGAAAGGGTTTCGGTTGGGGCGTGCTCCTCGGGGGTGGCGTCGGGTGGGGTGGAAAAGCGGGGATCGAGGTCGTATTCGCTTATGGCCCCGCCGCGTTTGAGGACGACTACGTTTTCGCAGAAGTTACGCAGTTCGCGGATGTTGCCGGGCCAGCGGTAGGCTCGGAGGGTAGCGAGGGCGGAGTCGCTCAGTGTGGGGGCGGTGAAGCCGTTTTCCTCGGCATATGCTTGGAGGAAGTGGGTTAGAAGGAGAGGGACGTCGTCGGCTCGCTCGCGCAGGGGGGGCATGCGGAGGCGGACGACATTGAGGCGGTAGAAGAGGTCTTCCCGGAATTCGTTGGCGGCTACCATCTCGGCGAGGTTTCGATTGGTGGCGCAGACGAGTCGGGCGTCCGCCTCGATAGATTTCATGCTGCCGAGGCGCTCGATGCTCTTGGTTTCTAGGAAGCGTAGGAGTTTGACTTGTGTGGAGGCGTCGATTTCCCCGATTTCGTCGAGAAATAGGGTCCCGCCGTTGGCGGCTTCGAAGCGTCCCACGCGTCGTTCGGAGGCACCAGTGAAGGCGCCTTTCTCGTGGCCGAAGAGTTCGCTTTCGAGTAGGTTGGCGGGTAGTGCCGCACAGTGAACGGGGACGAAGGGGCCTCGGGAGAGTTCGCTGTTTTGGTGGATGGCTTGTGCGATGAGTTCCTTACCGGTGCCCGTTTCGCCTTCGAGGAGTACGGTGGCCTTGGAGGGGGCGACGAGACGCACTTGTTCGAGGACGTTTTCGAGGGCGGAGGATTCGCCGAGGATGCCGTCGAAGCTGTATTTCTTGTCGAGGCGTTGGTGAAGCTCAACATTCTCCTTCTCCAGTTTTCGGGAGTCGAGGGCCCGGTGGATGAGGAGTTCCAGTTTTTCGAGGTTTACGGGCTTGGAGAGGAAGTCGAAGGCGCCGCGCTTCATCGCTTCCACGGCTACATCCACGTCTCCGTAGGCGGTCATCATGATGCAGACGGGTTGACGTGGGCGGCGAATGGCGTGGTCGATGACGCTCATGCCGGAGGGGCCAGCCATGCGGAGGTCGGTGAGGACCACGTCGAAGTGTTCGCTCTCCATCAGGTTGAAGGCTTCCTCTGCGGAGGCGGCGAGGTAGACGTCGAACTTGTCCTCGAGAGCGAGTTCGAGCCCTTCTCGTGTGTGTTGCTCGTCGTCTACGATGAGTATGGATGCAGGCATGTTTTGCGGAGGTTGGAGGTTGGCTCTCAGTTTGCTTCTTGGAGCAGGCGCATTCT
>CAXGVD010000604.1:0-1544 GCA_964012695.1 uncultured Opitutia bacterium | reverse complement strand
ACAAGTCCTAGAAATTGTTGAAACCAAGAAGGAGGACCTAAACGCCGCCGACAAGGAGGCCGCCTGCCGTATCATCGAGGGGACGGCTCGAAGTATGGGGATAGAAGTCGAAAACTGAGGCCCCCAAAAAAAGCCCCGCTGTACACCACAACCCATTCACACCTTCAAGAACCATGTCCAAGCACAGCAAACGATACCGAAGTGCGGCGGAGAAAACCGATTCGGAAGAGTCCTACTCGCTCGACGATGCGATGGAAGCCCTCGACAAGATGGACAAAACGAAGTTCGACGAAACGGTCGAATTGTCCGTGGCTCTCGAGGTTGACCCAAAGCAAACCTCGCAAAGCGTTCGGGGTACGGTGAACTTACCGCACGGAAGCGGACGCAAGGTGGTCGTGGCGGTCTTCACGGAGAAACCCGAGGAGGCTGAAGCCGCCGGGGCGGACCATGTGGGCCTTGAAGACTTAGTCGCCAAGGTGAAGGACGGTTGGGCGGAGTTCGATGTGGCCGTGGCCACCCCCGAAGCCATGAAGCAAGTGCGCTCCGTGGCCCGCGTCTTGGGCCCGCGCGGCCTGATGCCGACGCCTAAGGCGGGCACGGTTACAGACGACGTGAGGGAAGCAGTGAACGCGGTGAAGGCCGGACGAGTGGAGTTCAAGATGGACAAGACTGGCGCCCTCGCTGTGGTGGTGGGCAAGCGCTCCTTCAGCCCCCGTCAACTGGTCGAAAACGCGGGAGCCGCGATCAAGGCCATCGCGGGCGCCCGACCCGAGAACTTTAAGGGCCGATTCATCCGCAAGATGTCGGTCAGCAGCACGATGAGCCCAGGCATAGCCCTCGAAAGTGCAGCCTACGCCCAACTCTGAGCCATTCCCGCTTAACGCACTTTCTCCTCTCCTCCCGCGTAAAACCTTTACAGGCCGGCCAAGACCATGAGACCCGAAAAAGAATACCTCGTCCGCGAAGTGGGCGAACACTTGCAGAAGTCCGACTACGTATTCCTCGCCGACTTCACCGGCGTCTCCGTGGACGAAACGAGCGAATTGCGAGCCGGCTTAGCGGAAAAAGGAGCTGAGTTCCATGTCGTCAAGAACAGTTCTCTTAGAAAGGCGGCGGCGGAACGCGAAATGCCCGATCTGGACGATTACCTCTCCGGTCCCACGGCCATCGTGACGGGCGGCGACGACGCCTCGGGCACTGCC
The DNA here is from genome assembly GCA_964012695.1 of uncultured Opitutia bacterium. Taxonomy (GTDB): domain Bacteria; phylum Verrucomicrobiota; class Verrucomicrobiia; order Opitutales; family Seribacteraceae; genus CAXGVD01. The sequence continues at coordinate 342 of CAXGVD010000604.1, read as the reverse complement.
AAAATTCTCCGCAAGTTCCACAAGGAAAAGGAAAAGGTATCCGTCAAGGCGGGAGCCTTGGGTGACCGCCTGCTCACCGCCGAACAGGTTTCCCAATTGGCCGACCTCCCCAACCTGGAAACGCTCCAAGCCCAGTTCCTCTCCCTCCTCAACACTCCCGCGACGCAACTGGCCACTCTACTCTCCGCACCGAGCCGCCAATTCGTCACCGTCCTCCAAGCCAAAGCCGACAAGGGCGAGTAAACCACTCACTTTTCACTTTCTCCCGCCCTCGTTCTTCGATTCCCGCTAGGGTTATCGTTCGAGTAGGCGACGCACGCAAACCACCAACCTAGAAGAAAT
>CAXGVD010000603.1:0-1550 GCA_964012695.1 uncultured Opitutia bacterium | reverse complement strand
CCTACCTCTGTCAGCCGTCGTCTTAGGCGTCCTTTGCGCTGCGAGCCTCGGGCACGCCGCCGAATCGGACGAAGTCTCCGTCAAGTTCCGCCTTCTGGCGTGGCCCCATCCCAGAGGATCACTTCCCAAGACCATTCTTTCGCCGAAGACGGGCAAACCCGTCGAAGTCGGCTTCCTCGCCACCCTACGCTACCTCGAAGGCAACCAAACCAAACGCCTGCGTCTCCTACCCGCCAAACCGTCCCTGCCAATTGCCTACTCGGGAACACCAGAACTCGCCTTTTTTTCCGCCGAAGCTTCGGGGGACCGGCCCGCCTTCACCCTCAGCCTGAACCCGAACCAACGAGACAACCTTTACCTCCTCTACCCCAAAACGCCTCAAGCACAATTGTTCAACGTGTTTCCCGTAGCTCGGCCCACAGACGTTCAAAACGCGGGCGTCGCCGTAAATATGACCCACCGCCCCCTCACCCTTTCCGTGGATGGACGCGGCTTGAAACTTCAGCCGGGACGCCCTTTGCCCTTCCGGTACTCCCTTCGAGGCAAGGAGTTCGTACGTTTCGAAGTGCAAGTCAACGAACCGGGAAGCTCCGCCCCGAAAACCGTGGTCTCCGTCAAAAAATTCCTCGGCCCGAACGACAACCCCATCTATCTCCTGAGACGCCAAGCACCCCGAGGAAAAATCCTGATCAATAGCTTGTGAGTACGCAGCAACTAGCCTGCGTCAAGGCGCTGCGCGACCTAGTGGGCTGGGACCTATTGCCGGCCCCTCAGGCCTTTTGAATCTTGCCGGCCTTGATGGCCTTGGCGGATACCCACATGCGCTTCACCTGCCCGCTGGGCAGTTTGACGCGAACCCGCTGCAGGTTGGGGCGGAAGGTGCGCTTGTTCACCTTCACGAGCTGAAGACCGATGCCGCCAGCCTTCTTGCTGATGCCCTTGCGGATGATTTTGCCGCCCTTACGGGGGCGCTTGCCTGTAATTGAGCAGATTTTGGACATGGTTTTGAAAAAGGGAAAGCCTTCTAAAACATCAAAAAGGGAGACCAACCGCAAGCCCATTCGAGGATTTGATCCTCGGACTACTTGATTCTTACGGCTACCGACAAGCCTAACGAATTCCTTTCCGCAGGATCTACGCTCAAATTCTTTGTCACTAAATGACCTTGGTTCTCGTAGCCCTTGCCAAAGTCGCAACCGCGGAGTATGGAGGGCGTGCTTGACGGAACCGAAAAAGCCGAAGGATCGCCTTCATTTAAAAGTTTGGCGAATGGCTTGGGAGTTTCAATTCACCTTAGTCAAGGCGTTGAGCAGATTCGAGACCTCGGTCCAGTCGCTAGTGGGAATAGCGGTGTTTCGGCCGCGGATGTTCTTTGGGCGGGTTAGCTTCGGGGCGAGGGACTTGTCGGGCAAGGTGTAGAGGAAGTGCGGGTCTTCACCCCCGAAGCGTGATTTCCAGGAATTGGCGAGGGCGGACATTTGCTCGCCGTAGCGGACGCCGCCGTCCTCGGCGAAGGTGGCGGGGCCGGCGAGAAAGAGGATGCCCTTGAG
>CAXGVD010000602.1:0-1551 GCA_964012695.1 uncultured Opitutia bacterium | reverse complement strand
TGCCACCATGCGCCTCGGAGCCTGCCCATGTCGCCTCTCCCGCGACTCGCTCTCCTACGCCGCCTACGAACGTGAAGACGTTTCCGAGCGACACCGCCACCGTTTCGAGTTCAACAACGCCTACCGCAAACAACTCGAAGAAGTGGGCCTCCGGATAGCGGGCGTCAACCCGGAGCGTGACCTCGTGGAAATCGTCGAGGTGGCCGACCACCCTTGGTTTGTCGGCGTCCAGTTTCACCCTGAGTTTCAATCCAAGCCGAACAAGGCTCACCCGCTCTTCGCGGGCTTCGTGGAAGCCGCCTTGGCCCACAACTTGGCGGCCAAGCAAAAAGGCGCAGGCGCAGGGGCGACCTGAGCTGGCCCTCCTACCCCCGTGGGAGCGCCGCCCAAAGCGGATTCTACCGGAAACCTCGTCGCCCTCTCAGGCGGTCCTTTTTTCATGGGTTCGGAAGGACCGGAAGCCGACCTCGCCGACGGCGAAGGCCCCGTCCGCCAAGTCACCCTCGCCCCCTTTCTCATCGAAGCCACCACCGTCACCAACGCCGCCTTCTCCACCTTCGTAGAAGCCACGGGTCACGTCACCGATGCCGAGCGGGAGGGCTGGTCCTTCGTCTTCGCGGGACTTTTGCCAAAGGCCAAGGCCAGGAAAAAACGCCGGCAGGGACGAGATGTGGCAGGCCTCGAATGGTGGCTCGGTCTGGAAGGCGCCTGCTGGAAAAAACCCCTCGGCCCCGGCTCCGACCTCCGCGGACTCGAAGACCACCCCGTGGTCCACGTTTCCTGGAACGACGCTGCCGCCTACGCCGCCTGGGCGGATAGGCGCCTCCCCACCGAAGCCGAGTGGGAGTACGCCTCCCGAGGTGGACACGAAGGCCGGATTTTCCCCTGGGGAAACGACCTCGAACCCGGAGGCGAACACCGCTGCAATGTTTGGCAAGGCGCCTTTCCAAACCAAAACACCTTGGCCGACGGCCACTTCGGCACCGCTCCCGTCCGAACCTTTCCCCCAAACGATTTCGGCCTGTTCCAAACCATCGGTAACGTCTGGGAATGGTGCGTGGACTACTGGGACCCCCACTACCACCGCATGGATTCACGCCTAAACCCTGAAGGCCCGCCGACGGGAAACCGCCGCATCGCCAAAGGCGGCTCCTACCTCTGCCACAACAGCTACTGCAACCGCTACCGTTGCTCCGCCCGCACCTCCAACACCCCCGACAGCTCCGCCGGCAACTGGGGCTTCCGTTGTGCCCGAGATCCTTCCTAAAAACCTTTCGCCCAACGCATGACCATCGATGTCCATGTCCACCGCTATCCCCACGAGGTCTTCGCCGACCCCGTCGCCTTCGCCGTGGCCAAGGGCGAAAAGCACTGGCGGGAACTGGTGGCCCCGACCAAAGATAATTCCCTTCAGGGGTGGGCCGACCGAGAAACCATGCTGGCCGACATGGATGCTGCTGGCGTCGATCAAGCCGTCCTCCTCGGTTGGTATTGGGAGCAACCCGAAACCTGCGCACTGCAAAACCGGTGGCACGCCGAGTGGATCGTCCG
>CAXGVD010000601.1:0-1559 GCA_964012695.1 uncultured Opitutia bacterium | reverse complement strand
GCGTCGTCACTGTTCACGCACTCCACCTCGTCGATCACTTCCATGTTCAAATTTTTGGGGACGAAGCCCGCCCCGATTCCCTGAATCTTGTGCGGGCCGGGCTGCACCTCATCGCCCGCGCGCGTCTGAGTAATAACGGGGCTTTCCTCGGGCTCCACGGCCACGGAGAGGAGGTCCGGGTTGCGCTCTTTGATAACTTCGGAGACACCGGAAATAGTGCCGCCCGTGCCCACGCCGGCAACGAAGGCGTCGATGCGGCCCTCGGTGTCGGCCCAGATTTCCTCTGCCGTGGTTTTGCGATGGATTTCGGGGTTGGCGGGGTTGTCGAACTGCTGGGGCATGAAGCCCTTGTCGCCGTATTCCTCGAGAAGTTGGTTGGCCTTAGCAATGGCCCCGGGCATGCCTTTGGGGCCAGGTGTGAGCACGATTTCCGCGCCGAGTAGGCGCAGCAGGACCCGCCGCTCCTTGGACATGGTCTCGGGCATGGTTAGGAGGCACTTATAGCCCTTGGCGGCACAGACGAAAGCGAGGGCGATTCCCGTGTTGCCAGAGGTAGGCTCGATGACGACGCTGTCTGACGTCAGCTTGCCGTCCCGTTCGGCGGCCTCGATCATGGCGGCACCTATGCGGTCCTTAACGCTAGCTAGAGGATTGAAGAACTCGCCTTTGAGGTAAACTTCTGCTTGGCAGTCGGCGGTCACTCGGTTGAGCTTGAGAAGGGGCGTGCGCCCGATAGAGCCTATGACATCTGAATGGAGGGACATGGTGCTGGTAAGGATTGGATGATTGTCGCCAAGCGGCGGAATGTGGAAAGGGGGCACCTCCGCACAGGAGGACAAGGAGGGGCGAAGGCTAACGTCTTCTGTTCTTGGGGCCGAAACTGCGTATGGGAGCGTTGCGGTTCACTTCCGCGTTTCGGAGGCGGTAGGTAATGCGGGCCTTGTTCAAGTCGTAGGGACTCATTTCCATCTTCACCACGTCGCCCACGGTGATCTTGATGAAATGCTTGCGTAACTTGCCGGAAATGTGGGCCAGCACTTGGTGCCCATTTTCCAGCTCCACGCGAAACATGGTGCTGGGCAAGACCGCCACGATCTTGCCTTCCAGTTCTATTACTTCTTCTTCCGTCGCCATTAGAGCATTCGAAGTTCCAAGAGATTTATTTAACAAAAAGTAAAGATGACATGCAATAAAACGCCCGAAGTCAAGATAGCATACTAGCCCGCAAACGCTTCAGGGCCTAACGTTTCTCGCTTGCGGAAGCCCTTATTCGCCCCCTTTTTGAGCAATCCCGCCGATGATCGAACTCGCCAAAGAACCACTCCCCTGCCCTTTCGAAAAGCTGTACCCATCGCAACTGAACCGCGACGACGAGTTCTTCATGAAGCTCGCTTTCAACCAAGCCATAGAAGCCTGGGAAGCGGACGAAGTGCCCGTCGGGGCCGTCATCGCCAGGGGAGAGGAAATCGTGGCAGCGGCCCACAACGCAACTCGTTCGACCAAGGACCCGACGGCCCACGCCGAGATTATCGCCATCACCCAAGCCGACCACGCCACCG
>CAXGVD010000600.1:0-1578 GCA_964012695.1 uncultured Opitutia bacterium | reverse complement strand
AAGGCTGTCGTCTATGTAAGTTTAGGCGAAGAATATGTCTTATACCTGAACGATTCAAAAAAGACCCAACGAGGACAGGCAAATGGCAAAGAAAATGACAGCAGAGAAGGGGTGACGAGTTCCTATTGATTTTATCCGACGAAAGCTCTGCGACGACCATTTAGCTCCGCATTGCTGAAGCTGCTGCGGAGCCAATGGAAGAGGACGATGGCGAAGGCGAATACTTTTCGACTGGTCCACCGGCCAAGCCCTTCGACGCTCGGATTGAGCTAAATAGGTCGAGCCGCCCCTTGCCCAGTGACCCCTCAACCTCTGCTCTGAAAAAGTAACCCTTGCGGGTATGCCCCTCACCGGAAATTTGTTTCTTTTCGATTCCGCCTCGTTTACCCGAAACCGCTTCTGACCAAGAGCAGTTGACTCTTAATCATTTGGTTCGGGAAACTCGGGGAAGAAGGGGTTGACTTTTTTTTCTTCGGCTATGGTGGTGATGGGGCCGTGGCCGGGACAGACGATGGTTTCGTCTGGGAGGGTCATGAGCTTTTCGCGGTTGTTGCGGAGGGCGTCTGGGTAGGAGACCATGCCGCCTCCCATGGAGCCGGCGAAGAGGGCGTCGCCCACCACGGCGAGTGGAGCGGAGAGACCGTCCACCAAGTAGGTGGTACCGCCGGGGGAATGCCCGGAGGTGAGCAGGGCGCGGATGCTGAGGCCGCCGACTTGGGTTTCGTAACCTTCGTCGATGCTTGCGGCGCTCGAGTTAGGTTCCAGCCGGTTTGCGTAGGCGGGCGCTCCGGTAGCGGAGAGGAGGTTGGGGAGGTCGGCCACATGGTCGCCGTGTTGGTGGGTCAGGAAAATCGCCTCGACCTTTAGGTCTCGGGTCCGGATTTCGGTCAGGAGCGGTTCCGCGTCCGTGCCCGTGTCGAATACGGCGGCCTTCCCCGATAAGGGGTCCCAGACGAGAAAGGAGTTCACAAACATGTCCCCGAAGGGGGTGTTGGTTTGAAAGAGACCCGGGACGGAGCGTGGTTCGGGGCGCCAAGCCTTACGGGCGGAGACCACCAGTTTTTCCGCATCCAGGCCGAGGACGGGGGCGACGAGCCGAAGCGCGGTTTCGTCCCCGTCGCCCGCGAGGAGGGCTTCTACCCGTTCGCGGGAGACGCCCCCTTTTTCGGCCAGTTCGCTTTTGCCCACGCCGAGGCCGCGAGCCGCCTTGCCGACGATGTCCTCGTGGAAATCCTCTATCGGTACGTCGTCCATCAGGGGGGTGCGGGGAGCCTCAATGACAACCCCCGCCGCAACAACCTTCGTCCGCCATGGGGTGGCCGTGTTCGAGTTCCACTTCCGTGGCTTCGCGCACGTCTCTAATCGTCATTGAGAAGGCAATTTCCTTTCCGGCGAGGGGGTGGTTGCGGTCCAGGGTGACGTGGGTGTCGGTGACGGCTTGGATGCGAATCAACTCCGGGAAGCCGTCCGGTCCGGCAACCTCCAGTTCGCTTCCCGCCGTGAATTCGACGTCCTTGGAGAAGTGGGAGCGCTCGATGCTTTCCACCAAGTCGTCACGCCTTTCGCCAAAGGCGTCTT
>CAXGVD010000599.1:0-1586 GCA_964012695.1 uncultured Opitutia bacterium | reverse complement strand
TTCAGCTTCTTGCGCAGGGCGGAGAGAGAAAAATATTTGCCCGGACAAAGGGTGTGGCCGGGGTGAAGAACTTTGTGCGTGGTGACGGCTGAAGAGGGTAGGTTACACTTCTTCATGAGGTAGCGACAGAGTCCTTCCAGAGACTTGAGTTGCTTGGCCGTGGGTCGCCGGGTTTCGAAGTTGCCGATGAGGCAGATGCCGATGCTGGTGCGGTTCCATTCTTGTTTCCTGACGTGCCCGCCGTCCTGTTGAGCCTTCCAGCGCCCGCCCACGTATACCTCTCCGTCGCTTGCCTTGCGGGAGCCGTTGGAGATGACGAAGTGGTAGGCCAAGCCATTCTTCATGCCGCGTGCGAGGTGGACTTTGTGGATGTTTACGGCGTCGTCCACGTTGGTGGCGGTGTGGTGGATGATGATGCGCTTCCATTTACCCGGAGTTGCGGTGCGAGCGGCGGCAAGAGACTTGAGGGTCTTGGCGTCGAGGAGTTGCGGGGGCGGCTTGCTCGCGGTTCCCTTCCCGATTGGGATCAACAGTTTTTGCCCAACCTTAATCAGGTTGGCGCTGGCGAGGTTGTTGCGGGCGGCGATGGAGCTTGTCTTGGCCCCGAAGCGGGCGGCGATGGCGCCGAGGCTGTCGCCCCTTTTCACGACGTAGGTGATTTCGGTGGCGCCAGAGGACGGGATTTTTAGCTTCTTGCCGACGAAGAGGAGGTTAGGGTTGGTTATGCCGTTGAGGGCTTGGACGGATGCAGCGGAGACTCCATAGCTCCCTGCGATGCCGCTCAAGGTTTCGTTTTTCTTTACGACGTGGACGCGTTCCGCCGTCGCCGAGCCAACGAAGGTGAGGACGGAAAGGAGGATTAAGCCGAGTGAAAGGAAGCGCATCAGGAAGGTTTGACAGGACGCGTTCTGATTACGTTGAAGGAGTTTGAAGTTTCAAGACCAAGTTTTTCCGATAGGGTGGGGGGAGTGAGCTTGAAGTGGAAAATTTGGGCGGCCTCTCAGACCTTGCTCGTCGTGACGGCCGTCATCATACAAGTGGTTTTTCATCGTGAGATAAGATTCGGTCCTCTATTGGGGACTCCGAAAAGGCCGTACGCGGATGTCATCCTTAATGTGGAGCCCGAAACGCCGCCGAAATTTCTTTCGGAAGGCGTGGACCCGAAGCTGTACGACGCCCGACTGCCGATGACGAAGCAGGAGGCGGTTTCGCGCGGGTTGGCTGGGCACAGGTTGAGCTTCAGGCAGGAACAAGGCCTTCGGTTGGCGTTTTGGGGAGGAATCATCGTTAACCTTCTTTACTTTCTGGCCTTTCACTTGGGTTGCTTCTACTTCGGGAGGGAAGTGGCTCGGGCGCGACGAGTTGAGCGCGAGCTTTCAAAAAGCGCGCGCGAGATTTAAGTGTTGCCGCCGGGCGCCGATTCTTTGCTTAATCGAAACCTTGCGAACCTGAAATGCCGCCCGGACGCTTCCCGCTGAAACTGCTTATATCTACGCTTGCCGTTTTCCTTCTCGGCAACGCGGGGCTCGTACGCGCGCAGACCACAGTTTCGGATTGGGCCTCGTTCAAGGCCGCTTTGGAGAACG
>CAXGVD010000598.1:0-1592 GCA_964012695.1 uncultured Opitutia bacterium | reverse complement strand
TTGGCTACCGTGGTAGAAGAAGGCCTCACCGTACTCGTGGCGATTGATGAGCGGCGCCCATTCGGCGGGCGGCGCCCAACGGCGGCGAAGCGAAACGGCGGCGTTGAGAGACTTATTCATCCCTGGCGCGGGCACGAACTTGGTTTCGCCCTTAAGCAGCGGACTGAGGTCGCGTCCGTCGATGACCCGGTCCTCGGGAACCTCGATACTTGCGAAGGTGGCTAGGGTGGGGTACCAGTCCATCGCCCGAACGACGGTTGAGGAAGTGGCCCCTGCCTGCAATCCCAAGCCCGGACCCCAGGCGATGGCGGGGACGCGGATGCCGCCCTCGTAGGTCGATAGCTTGCGCCCACGAATCTTTTGCTCGGGGGCGCGTCCCGGACCGCGTCCGTTGTCGGAGGCGTACGTGACGAGTGTCTCGTCCTCAATGCCCAGCTCTTTCAGAGTGTCGAAGATTCTTCCCACGTTGTGGTCCAGTTCCTGAATGGCGTCGCCGTATTCGCCCCAGTTCGAACGACCTTGAAATTCCTTGCTCACGCCCAGCGGGACATGGAGCATGGTGTGCGGCAGGTAGAGGAAGAATGGGCGGTCCCGGTTCGTCTTCATGAAGCGGATTGCCTCGTCCGTGTAGAGCTTAGTCAGTTCGGCGGGTTCGGCGGGTCGCTTGACGACCTCCCCGTTGCGCAACAACGGCACGCCGCCCTTTTCCTCGAAGTAAACGATTTCCACCTGGTCGAGGTTGTGGAGCAGACCGAAGTAATGGTCGAAACCCTGGTTGCGCGGCAGGAAGGGTTCCCAGAAACCGAGGTGCCACTTGCCTACGCAGGCGGTGGCGTAGCCGTTGGCCTTCAGCAGTTCGGCCAAGGTCAACTCGTCCGGATGGATGCCGAAGCGGGAATCCGCCCGGTGCACCCAAGTCTGGTTACCGATGCGCCGAGGGTAGCAACCTGTCAGCAGGCCCGCCCGGGAAGGGCTGCAGATGGGGGCCGCCGCATAATAGTCCGTGAACCGCGTCCCTTCCTTGGCCATCGCGTCGATACGAGGCGTCTTGACCTCCGTCGCACCGTAACAACCGAGGTCGTAGTACCCTTGGTCGTCAACGAGGATGAAAATGAAGTTGGGCCTCGACTCGTCCCTGACCGACGAAGCTAAAGCCTGGAAGGCCGCGAGAAGGAGGAAGAAGAAGGTGAAAGGTCTAAATTGGCGCATGCTAGGAAGGGGGAAGGGTTGTCTCAGGAATCCCGTTGCGTCAACGCATCTTGGACCTTCCCGACGATTGATAGAAAGAAGATAGAGGCAGCTCGGAGGTGGCCATAGCCTAACTCATCGAACAAGACGAAGACAATGTTGGGCTTGGATTCGTCTGCGGAAGCAAAAGAGGAACGCGCAAAGGGTAAGAGATGCTTTTTTCATGGAAGAGTTTTTATTCCGCGTTCTGATCCCAAAACCGGTGCGGGTCGTCCAACCGTTTCATTTCGGATAGCAACAAGGCTTCCATTTCCTTTAGCTTGGCAGCATGCTTGGAATCGTTTGCAAGGTTGCGTTGTCCGGTTTTGGGTTTGGCACCCGAGAGCGCCTTGACCTTGGGGTCA
>CAXGVD010000597.1:0-1597 GCA_964012695.1 uncultured Opitutia bacterium | reverse complement strand
GGAGATAGAGAAGAGCCACGTCGCCCAACCGAAAAAGTTCGCTTGCCCCAAAGCCTTCATCTCAACCCAGATTGCCTGCGGAAGACCCACTCCAGACCAGCCACGAGAAACAGAATAAGAAAGAAAAACCAATTATTGGCCAAGCTGATGCGCTCCACGCGGGAGGGCAGTTCTTCCGCTCGGGCGGGTTCCCAGTCGTGCGAGAGGTCGTCGATTTTCAAATACTCGCCGCCCGTGAGCTTGGCGAGCATGCGGAGGTCCCGTTCGTTGTAGGAGACATCCAAGGCTTCCTCTCCCGTCTCGGCGACGCGTACGAATTGCTCCCGCTCCAAGGACTCGCCGTCGGGAAAGGAGAGGCGGTAGGTGACTTTGTACTCGCCGGGAAAGCCAGGTTGGAAGGAAGCGCCGTACCGGCCCGCCACGGCCCCGGCGGGGTAGAGGTGAATCGTTTTGTCATAACCCTCCGGCCCTTCCACGCGGGCTTCCACGAGGGCATCGCCCGCGGGCTCGAAGTCAGAGCCGAGGGCCTCCACCTTGAGGTCTGCGGGCTTGCCGCGTTCCCTAGCTCGATTTTCGTCCTCCATCCTGAGCCGTTCCTCGCCGCCGGAACCGAGCCATTCGGTGAGCGCTGTCCAGAACTTGCGGAACTCCTTGCCTCCCTTTTCGTCCCGCAGGGGGCGGCGCCAATCGTGCGGGGAACCCCAGTAGCCGACTCGACCGGCGCCGTAGGCCTGGAGCACGAGCACGGCCTTTCCGTCGGCCCGGGACACCACCACTTCGCGGGCAGCGGGATTCTTCTTGGTCACGAAGTAGCCGGGAAGACGACCGGGGAGGAAGGGTTTCATTTTGTCCACTTCGTCCTCGGGGGTAAAAATGGGGTCCTCCCGGGCAAGGAGAGAGCGGTCTTCCTTGGCGAAGACTTCCTCCACCTCACGGGCGGGGGCGATGCCGGCCAAACGTTCACGGGCAACTTCGGCAGGTCCGAAGAGAAGCAAGCCGCCGCCGCGACGCCGGACGAAACGCTTTAGACCGTCCACTACGGAAGCGTTGAGGTCGGGAAGGACAGAGGCATCGAGGACGACAGCGTCGAAGTCCATCCAGAAGTCGGGGTCTTGCGGATACTCAGCCTTCACCTCTTCGCCGAAGGCGTGAAAGGTTTTCTCGCTCAGACGGACGAGCGCCCGGAAGTCGAACCTGTCGTCGCCCGCGAGGGAACGCTTGAGGAAGGGGTAGAGTGGAAGAACGCGGTTGGAGACGTACAGTGCGGTGACGACCTCGGGAGGGAGTACGGGCACGAGCAACGAGTCGGTGTCGTTGGATGGGTCGCGATCGCCGGGAGGAGGGGTCGCCGAAAGGCGAAGACGAAGGGGACCAGCAACCTCGGGCTTGATGGGGCTGAAGTTGACTCGCCGCTCCTCGCCGGGTTGCAGGGTGACTTGCCTTTCGCGCAAGGTTTCACCGTCACCGGCGAGGCGAACGGTGGTACGTATGCTCTCGTCGAAGCGATTCTTTAGCACGGCGGCAATTTCGACGTCTTCCTTGGCCACGGCTTGGACCCGTCGTTCGACGAAGGCCTGTGGCTTGGCTTCCACATCCG
>CAXGVD010000596.1:0-1599 GCA_964012695.1 uncultured Opitutia bacterium | reverse complement strand
CCAGTCGGCGTGCTGCCACGGGCAGAGGCGGGACTCCTGGTAGGTGAGGGAGTTGGCGACGTAGATGCTGGTGGCGTCGCTGCCCGCGCTGAGGCGGCGGAAGGGAATGGCGGGAGAGAGGCGGTCGGTGACTCGGACGCGGTCGGGGAGGATTTCGATTTCGCGCTCGAATTCGTGGGACGTCTTGGGTTTGCCAGTGATGGCAAGCTTTTGGATGAGAGAGCGGGTGAGGTTGGCGTGGAAGCGGCCGATGAAGAGGCACCAGATGCGCAGGAGCAGGTTCTTCACCACGCTCATGAGATTCTTTCGGCGTTTGCAGAGGGAGCCTTTGACGAGCCAGCGTCCGCCTTCGAGGCCGGAGACTTCGCCGGTGATTCGGTTGTCGGGCTGGACGAGGTGGGAGACGACGACGGTTCCGTCGGTCAATTCGCCGATGAGGCCGGTGTCCGAGGCGATGGGGCCTCGGGCGTCGAAGACTTTGAGGACGCCGCCTTTGGAAAGGTTGGCGACGACGTGGCGGCCGCCCTCCTCCTCCCACTCCTTTCCGTTACGGGATACGACGAGTTGGCAGCCTTCGAGCCAGATGGTTTCGGGCTCCTTGCGCGATTCGGCGAGGGGTTTCGGCCTGTCCGGGACGCGGTCTTCCCAAGCTTGGAGGAAGTCGTAGGCGTAGTGGGTGGTCATGCGGTCGTCGTCGTTGCGGTAGCGTTTTCCGCGTGTAACGCCTGCGAGAAAAGCGTCCGCGATTTGTCCCGCCTTTTCGGAGTGCGGGGCGAGGAGTTCGAAGCCGTGTGGGTAGAAGTGGAAGGTGTTGCGGGAGCCGTACTCGCCTGCGTAGGAGCCGTCCGGATGCATGAAGTTCCAGGAGAAATCGACGGCACGGACGAGGGCGTCGAGCAGGACGGAATCGTCTTCTCCTTCGTGGGCGATGCGTTTTTTGCGGAGCTTGGCGAGGAAGTCGATGGAGCAGGAGTGGTAACCGGGGTCGGCACCTTCGTATTCCTGAATCCAGCCTTCCTCGGGGTGTTGCCAGGAGAGGGTGAGGGCGAGGCGGTCCTCGGCGGTTTTTCGGGCCTGTTCGTCTCCCGTGACGAGGTGGACGTTGTAGGCGGCGAGGGCGGCCAGGGCCTGATGGTTGCCGAGGCGGCCCGATTCGTTCTCGTGGGCGAGGTGTCGGGCTCGGCGGAGGAAGAAGTCGGCGATTTCCCCGTCCTTCATGCCGAGGACGAGGTAGCTTTCTGTGGCGGCGTACAGGCTGAAGACTAGGGCGCCCATAGCTCGCTCGTAAGGGAAGTAGTCGTCGCAGGTGCCGTCGGGGTGGCTGGACTTGAGCATGAAGCTTATGGCGGCCTCGGCCAGCTCGCGTATGCGTGGGAGCTTGTGGAAGGGGTTGCCGGGGTATGAGTTTTGGTGAACGAGGGCGAGAAGCAGGACCATTTCCTGAGACATGCCGCAGGGGAAGTCCATGGTGCGGTAGTGCCAGAAAGCTCGGTCGAAACTGCCGTAGTTGGGGGAGTAGGGGTTTTGGTCGAGCAGGTGGAGGATGCGGGGTACATAGGGCAGGGCAAGCCGGAGGTAGAGGTCGCGCGGGTCGGCGGC
>CAXGVD010000595.1:0-1614 GCA_964012695.1 uncultured Opitutia bacterium | reverse complement strand
GAGGAAGGGCTTTCCTTCGGGATTGGCCGCGTAGTCGTTCCAGAAGGCGTTGACCAGGATGAGGTCGGCGTTCTGGCGCTCGATGGGCAACTTGTAATAGTTGTTCTCGGCCCATTCCTCCGTGGGTGGGAGCTTTCGGTAGAATTGTCTAGCCTTGCCCCTTTCCACCAAGCGCGCATCGAGGTAGCCGGCTCCGATGCCACCTGTCCATGCGTCCCGTGAACGCTTGGTCTGCTCCAACATGTCGTCATCCATTTCAAACGTCAATTCAGTGCTTGCCTCCTCCAGCTTCATAAGAGCTTCCTCGGCTTCCTTTTGCTCGAAAATGGGCACAGCCCCCGATGCGACTGTTGTTGCCTGCGGTTTGGAGAGGGCTTTTCCCCCGATTCCCACCGAGTTGGAATCGAGTGAGAGTGCTTCGGCAAAAAACCTATTATTCACCGTCGCCGATTGATTTTGCATTTTCGCGAACAGACGCTTGCTCTGTTTCTCTTGTTGGGCACGCAAGCCGAGTTTGTCGCCTGTCTCCAGCGCCGAGCTTCCGACCGCCGCGTCGAAGAGGCGGTTGTACTCCTCGGGATTGGGCGGGATCATGTCCTGCAGTTCGCGGACGTAGCGTGCCATCGCCTTGGCTCCACCAGGCCCCTTGCGGGCCATGAGGATTTTCTCCACCGCGTTGAGCCGCGAGAATGCGAAGGGCTCGAGGTAGCGTGACAGATCCGCTCCCAGCAGCCAGTGATCCATGAAGGTCTTGTCCTTCTTGTTGGCGAGGTAGGGCTTGATGACCTTCCCGAAGAACGCGGGATCCTTGTGGAGAAGGAAGAAGTTCAGCTCGTGGCAGGCGTACGCCGAGTATTTCTGGCGCTTTTCCTCGGGCTTGAGGCTCGGCCAGTCCAGGATGAAGCCGAACTCGGCGAGGTTGGCGTCGCCACTTAGAGTCGAGAGCAGGCCGTAAACCCGGGACAAGTTGTCGTAAAGCTGGATTTCGGAGGTAGTGACGTCGGCTAACTTGAATTCCTTGCCCTTGGCCAGCGTGGAGATGAGCTTTTGCTCGGAGAAGGGCTTCTTCGGGTCGAGCGTGCGGGCCATCCGCAGTTCCTTCCGCTGCAGTTTGGCGGCGGGCAGGGGCACGGGGCGGTAGGCTACGTTCCACGAGTCGATGGCGTAAATATGAAGGCGCTGATGTCCCGAGAGGCCTTCCAGGTCGATTACGGCGACGCCGTTCTCGTCGGGTTTCACGTTCGCCCAGAGCAAGCCGTTGGTCTGGAGGAAGTCCAAGTTGGCGTAGTCGGTCGCCGAACCTGCCCCCGAAGAGCGACCCTTACCCGCTTGCTTTGATTCATTGGCCGAATCCATCTTCTTCTTGTATTCACCACCTTTGGCGGCAGTCTGCCTGCCGGTGTCGGTTTTGCGGACCGACCACGGGTTGAGTATCAGGCCGGGGCGCTTGAGCATGTTTCCGGGGTACTTCGGGGCGTACCTGCGGTCCAGTACGTAGCGGTATTCCTCCCCGATGTCGCGCTCCTTCACGTAGAGGGAGCGCTGCTTGGCCAAGCGCATGGAGTAGGGCGACGGGATGCCGCCCACGTCGAGGGCGGCGAAACCGTCCCAATG
>CAXGVD010000594.1:0-1628 GCA_964012695.1 uncultured Opitutia bacterium | reverse complement strand
GTAGTTCCGAACGAGAGACCTTCCGATGGACGGGCGAGGAGTAGTTGACCAAGTGCAGGTTGTTGTCGGCGAAATCGACGAGGATGCGACCGCGGGTGTCTTTCACCCATGCGTGCCTAACGTTCCATTCCTTGGGGATCGTCCAGTCGAAGCAGGGGGTTCCGGTGGGTACTTCCGTTTGTTCGAGGGGCACGATTTCTCCCAGAATGTCCAGAGAGCGGCGGAGACCGTTGCCCGTGATGCTCCTGCAAAGGGGCCAGAGGGCATGAAAAACCGCGTCCAAGTCAAAGGGGAACATGAGAATGAATCATGGGAGGGTGGCGAGGTCGAATCCGGTTACGAAGCGCAGGCTCTCGGTCGAGCCGACGTCTTCCCAATTCAACCAGGTCAGGCTGGCCGGAGCGCCTTCTTCGTCGATGCCGAGCAAGCCGAAGCGCAGGGCGGTGTCGTAGCGTCCGTCGATGGTGAGGTAAATGACGTCGTCGACGGGTCTGCAGCCCCGGCACCAGTTGGGTTCTCGATCAAGAGCGGTTTCTTCCAATCGGATGACTTTGCTTACCAAGTCTCGGGTGAAGAGGCTCACGTCCGGAACCTCTTCCTGGGTGAAGCCCGAGCTGTCTTCCGGGTATTCCGCGATGAACACCTTGCCGTCCACGCTGGTGAAATAGTGCCGTTTTTGGTGGAGGCCGCCATCATGAATGAGGGCGGGGGTGGGGAGGTTCATCAAGCGCAGCCATGCCTTGCGCGTCTTGAGGTTCACGACCACGCAACCGTTGGCGTTTCGAGAGGTCAACCAAAGTTCGTCTCCGAGGATTTGCGCGTAGTTGAAGTGGAACAAGCCCGCGCTTCCGCGAAATTGTTTGCCGACGAAGCGCCAGTCCACTTCCTCCAAGGCGGGGTTTTTGTACACGGAAAGGTCTCTGCCTATGGAAAAGTGGTCCACTAGGCGGCCTTCGTGGTCGTAGAACACGATTGTGTCTTTGCAGGTCAGGATGCCGATCAGTTGGTTCTCGTCGGCCCATATGCCGTGCATGTCGTTCATGAGGGGGTGTGTGATGATGGAGTCCACCTCCATGTCGCTCAAGC
The DNA here is from genome assembly GCA_964012695.1 of uncultured Opitutia bacterium. Lineage (GTDB taxonomy): Bacteria > Verrucomicrobiota > Verrucomicrobiia > Opitutales > Seribacteraceae > CAXGVD01. The sequence continues at coordinate 542 of CAXGVD010000594.1, read as the reverse complement.
GGATGCGGAAAATGGCGTTCCAGCTTCCTGCGTATGCGTGTTCCTTGACGATGCGGAGCCCGGTAAACCCGAATCGGGGCAACTTCTGAAAGGTGGGTTCGTTCGGGCCGGGCATTGTTCCGGCGATCAATCCGCCCAAGGGCGGAAAATCTTCCGGATTCCGCGGGAAGTAGTAGCTGAAGGTTTTCGAGCCGTCGGGTCCCGTTTTCCAGAGAGCGGGGCGGGCTACGTCGGGCAGGTTGATTTTCAGGTCTTGGTAGCCGTGTACGAAGCTGACCAGCATGGGGTGCTTCGGCGAGGGACTTGCGGAGCGCAGTTGTTCAGTTTCGACATTCATGGCTTCGGGGGGCACGAAAAGAGGTGACGAGGGGTTGTTATTCCGCAGGGACGAGGAAGGCACGGAGGGTGTATTTGGAGGAGGGTTCTCGGAGGCGTTCGAGGGTGAGTGAGCGGAGGCGGGCTTGGCGGGCGATCAGCTCCATGGAGGCCATGGTGAAGGCGTGGTGGTGTTCGATGAAGAATTCTTCGCGGAGGAAGGTTTG
>CAXGVD010000593.1:0-1631 GCA_964012695.1 uncultured Opitutia bacterium | reverse complement strand
CGGGTCGGAAGCCCTCGACGCCGAGAAGGTGAACCCCGTGCTCTCCCGCATCCGGGATGCCCGCTTCAAGCGCATGGTCCTGCCCGGCGAGGTGGTAAAAATCACCGTGACCGAGAAAGACCAACTTGGCAAGTTTCACAACTTGTCGGGAGAAGTCCGCAAGGACGGCAAGGTGGCCATGACAGTCTCCTTTGCCCTCGCCATGGTTCCCAAGGATGAAGGGTAGGGGGGCACTGCGATGAGTTTGGCTTCCCTCCAAGGCAAGCGCTTCCTGGTTACGGGCGTGGCCAATCGCAAGAGCGTGGCTTGGGCCGTGGCCAAATTACTTGAGACGGAAGGCGCGGAGGTCGTTTTCGCCGTTCGGTCGGAAGTCCGCCGCCAAGAACTCGCCTCGCTGCTCGAAGGCCGGTCCGTTTACCTCTGCGACGTGGAGAAGGAAGAGCAAATCTTCGCCCTCGCCGAAACCCTAAAGACCGAAGGTCATGCCCCCCTCGCCGGCCTCCTTCACTCAATCGCCTTCGCCAACTATTCCGAAGGGCTCAAGCCCTTCCACGAAACCAAGCGAGCCGACTTCATCCAAGCCACCCAAGTATCCTCCTTCTCCCTCGTGGAACTGGCCAACGCCTGCAAGGATCTGCTCACCCAAGACGCCTCCGTCGTCACCATCGGGATCTCCTCCACCCAGGTCACCGCCGAGAATTACGGCTATATGTCTCCCGTCAAGGCCGCCCTCGAAGCCTCTGTCCGCTACCTCGCAAAGTCTTTCTCCGCCTTTTCCGAGGTGCGGTTCAACTCCGTCAATGCGGGTCCTCTCAAGACGAGTGCCTCCGCCGGCATTCCCGGCTACCTCGAAAACTATCTCTACGCCGAGAAGCTCACATTCCGCAAGCGCGCCCTCGGCACGCAGGAAGTGGCGGAAGTCGCCTCCTTTCTACTTAGTCCACGCTCGTCGGGTGTAAACGGCCAGGGCATCGTGGTAGACGCGGGAATGGGCTTCAACTACTTCGACCAAGAAGTGGTGCGGGCCGCCATGAAACCCGAGGCGTGACCACGCAAACGCTACCGCCCCCGGCTACGAAATGAATTTTTCCCAAGTCGCCATCGAGGCCATGGCCTACGCACTTCCACCCGAAGTCGTCACCTCCGACGCTCTCGAACAACGGCTCGCTCCTCTCTACGAACGCCTCAACCTGCCACAAGGCAGGCTCGAACTCATGACGGGCATACGCGAACGCCGCTTCTGGCCCGCGGATCACCGCCCCTCCGCCGCCTCCGCCGAAGCCGGACAAGCTCTTTTCGACAAAGGCGTGCCCAAGGATGACGTGGACCTCCTCGTCCACGGGGCCGTCTGCCGCGACCGCCTCGAGCCTGCCACCGCCTCCTACGTACATGGAGCCCTCGGGCTCGGCCCGAAGGTCCAAATCCTCGACGTTTCCAATGCCTGCCTTGGTTTCTTCAACGCCGTCCTCCTCGCGGCCGGCATGATTGAGAGCGGGCAAATCAATCGGGCCGTCATTGTGGCGGGTGAAAACGGTCGTCCGCTTGTGGATCGTACCGTTGAAATCCTCAACGAGCTTGATCTCGACCGCAAAGCAATTAAGCCTTACTTCGCCAACCTCACCATCGGGGCC
>CAXGVD010000592.1:0-1655 GCA_964012695.1 uncultured Opitutia bacterium | reverse complement strand
TCCCATGCCGACTAGGCCGCCCCGGCGGTCGTCCTCGAAGGTGACGCGGCTGAATTCGTCGAAGGAAAGGGTCTTCCAGTCCTTGCGTTGGTAAAACTTGGCGAGGCGGCCGCTCATGAAGGTGTAGTTGGAGTCGAGAAGGTCGAGGACGGGGCGGTTTTCCGAGACGAGGTGGTGGTAGAAGAGTTCGCACTCCGTCCGCATGGCCTTGGCGACTTCGGGGGTGTAGTAGTGCTGGATTGCGTTTTGGGTGGGAGCCCCCCGGCCGCCGACGTCCTTGGTGCCGAGCCACTGGCCGATGAAAGTTTTGGTGAAGACGCGGGCCTTGGGGTCGTCCAGCATGCGGTCCACTTGGCGGTGCAGGCTTTCTTCTTCCTGCAGGCGTCCGTTTTCTCCGGCGAGTTGGATGAGGGTGGTGTCGGGCATGGAGCTCCAGAGGAAGTAGGAGAGGCGTGAGGCCATTTCGTGGCCCGTCAGGGGTTCGAGCTTTTCGCTCTTGGGAGGGGTTTCGATGCGGTAGAGGAAGTCGGGGGCAACTAGGACGCCTTTAATCATGAGCTTGATGCGTTCCTCAAAGGGGTCGCCGCGACGGGCGGAGCGGTCGTAGAGGGACAGGTAGCGTTCCACCTCTCCTTCTAAAATGGGGCGGCGGAAGGCCCGGGGGAGAAAGCGTTCCAGCAGTTTGCCTGCGGCTTTGCGAGGGGCTGGCAGGCGTTCGCCTGGGTGGAGGCCCAGAAGTCGGAAATGGGCGGCGGCTTGGCCAACTTGTTCGTCGCTCCTTAGCTCCTCCACCTCCAGCAGGTAGAGGCCGCCCCCATTTTCGCCTGCTTGCAGGGAGAGGGTGTGGAGGCCCCGAGTGAGTTCCACTTGAAAGGAGTCGTAGCGCGGGCGGTCGCGGTAGCTTGGATCAAACTTCACTTCCAGGTTCTTCGTCCGGATGCCGTCCACCTTTACCTCAAGCTCAATGCTCTTGTTTTCGGGAGGTCTCACGCCCACTTTGAATTTGTATAACCCGCGCAAGTACGCTGGGAGTTTTAGAGTGGCCGTTTCGCCCGCCTTCAAAGGGTAGAGGGGAAAGGTCCCGGTTCGGACAAGCTCCGGAGGCTCCTTTTTTGGTATAAAATCTCTGGCGTCGAAGCGTCGGTCGATGGGCGGGGTGACGATTGCTGCGTCCGTGATTTCGCCTGCCGCCTCTAGGAAGCGCTCCATCAGCATGGGGGGAGTGAAGAGGGTTTCCCCGTTGTTGTTGAAGCCTTCTCCGCCGCCGCTTTCCATCGGCAAGGTTTCCGAGAAGCCGAGCATTACGCCTAAGAGGTCGCGCACGGTGTTGTCGTATTCCAAGCGGTTGAGGCGCCGGGCCGTCACTGGGGCCGCGTAGGGCGGTGACTTGGCGGCGCTCTCCCGCAGGTAGGTTTGGACCCAGTCCGCGATTTCCATGCGTTCCGCTTCGCTTGGTTGGGCCTTTTGCTTGGACGGCGGCATGGTGCGGTTTCGCAGTTGTTCGGCCACGCTGCGCCATTCGGCCCGGCGTTTCTCCAAGTCAGCCGGCTTTTCAGCCGCTAGGAACAGAATGCCGCCTTCCGAGTCCTCGGGATCGTGGCAGTCGAAGCAATACTTGTCCAAAGCGGTAAGAACTGTATCGCCGAAGTAGCCGG
>CAXGVD010000591.1:0-1660 GCA_964012695.1 uncultured Opitutia bacterium | reverse complement strand
TCACCGGCATGGAAGGCACTTGGTTTCTCGACCGACAGAAGGACGATTCTTGGAGCCGCAAGCTCGTCGCCAAACCCTTCGGCGGCGAAGTCCGTGACGGGCACCTCCCGGACGGCCGGCGCTTCGTAACCACCATCGAACCTCGCCACGGCTCCGTCGTCGCTTGCTACGTCGCCGACGGTGAAGACTGGAAACGCCGCGTCCTCGACGAGACCCTTAAAGACGGTCATGCCCTCGCCGCCGCCGACTTTCTGGGCCTTGGCGGCGACCAAATCGTTGCCGGCTGGCGCGCCATGAACCCACGCGGCGCCCCCGGCCTAAAGCTATACGTACCCCTCGACAAAGGCTACACCAAGTGGAAAACTCACCAACTCAGCGGAGCCGAAATCGCCGTCGAGGACCTCAAGGCAGGCGACCTGAATGGAGACGGCAAACCCGAAATCATCGTAGCCGGCCGCCAAACCCACAACCTCAAGATCTTCTGGAACGAATCCAAGTAAGAGCCCACTGGCTTCCGCCTCCGACAGCAGGAGCCCCTCACTGGACCACGAGGCAAGCATAACCCACGCGAGAGGCCGTTCGTGGGTCATGCGAGAATATGGCCTTGCGGAAGTTCGGCTAGCTGAGGGTATTGGCTTGGAGCTGCGCCCGTGTGGGTGGCGAGCATCCGGAACGCTCGCAATTTAGGGCGGCTGCTTGGGAGGCGAATCGAAGCGGGGTTTCCAAATCGCGGACGCTCAAGTTCGCCATGCTGGTTGCGTAGAGGGCGTCTTGCTCACTCAGCTTTGCAAGGAGACCGCCCATGAATACGTCGCCGGCTCCCACGGTATCTCGAATGCTCTTGAGTGTTCCCGCGGGGGTCCGGGCTTGATCCCCCGTAGGCTTGAGAGCAAAGGCGCCTTCGCTTCCGAGGGTAACGACCGCCAAACCTGCTGACGATCGTTCAAGCAGCTTTCGAGCGGCTGCTTCTGGAGATTGATTCGGGAAAATCCATTCCAAGTCTTCGTCGCTAAGCTTGAGCAGGTCGGTGTGAGCGAGAAGGCGATCGAGGCGGTCTAGGTATTCGGCTCTGTTTGGAATGAAGGCGGGCCTGACGTTGGGATCGAGGGAGGTGAAGACGCCACTTCGCTTGCATTGGATAAAGAATTCGGTCCAGACTTCGGCGTCCTCTCCTCCGGTGATGGATAGGGAGCCGAGTTGAAAGGCCTCGGTTTTTTCAGGTTGGGCTGCTTGCAGCGCGTCAGGCGATACCTTTCGTTCCGCCGTGCCCGAGCGGTGAAAGGCGTAGCTTGGTTGGCCGTCTTGACCAACGGAAACGACGGCGAGTGAAGTGGGCTCGGGGATTCGGGCCGAGAGAAGCTTTACGCCGACCCCTTTCAATTCCTCCGCCAGCAGGTCCCCCAACCTGTCCGCGGAGATGGGTGTAAGGTAGCCGACGTTCGCACCTAGCCTGCCCAGTGTTTTGGCACAGTTGTAGGGGGAACCTCCGGGGTTGGCACGGTAAACGGGATTGCCCGAGGAAGAAGGTTCCTCGATCAAATCAATTAGGTTTTCTCCACCAACGACGATCATGGCAAGGATGTGGGAAATCTTCCCGTTTTTACGATTTTTTTAAATCACCTTGTCCCTCTGACCGTTATTGTTCGAAGACCTCGCAGGG
>CAXGVD010000590.1:0-1664 GCA_964012695.1 uncultured Opitutia bacterium | reverse complement strand
GCCATTTGCTGGGGAGGTACGCCGTTGGATTCGACCACGAAGACGAAGCGAGGCATCTTCGGGGCGATTCCCGAGGCCCGGGCCTGCAGTTGTTGCACGATGGGGGCCAAGGCCAAGCTGCCCGCCCCCAAGCCGGCGCTGCGCAGGAAATTTCGTCGTGTCAGGTCAAGATGCATGTCGGCGGACTCCCATTTGATGTTTCAAAAAACCTAAAGTTGCATGCGATTTACGGCAAGAGGGAAGTAGGCGGTCATTCGGTTTTTGCGAGACGCGGGGTGCGGAAAAGAAAGGATTCGCTTGTCAGGAGACTGGTGACGAGGGCCCGGAAGCTTCCGCCATTTTCTTGGTATGCCTTATGGGCGGCGCGCAGGGTTGGGCCATCGCCTTGGTTCTCGTTGCGTCCGAGGAAGTAGCGGAAGGCGTGGCGCACGAAGACTTCCTCCACTCTTGGAGATTTGGCCAACTTGCGTACGAAATCGGTGGCGTTTTCCACGGGCAAGTCATCAAGGCGTTTGTCGCCGACTAGGTCGATCCGGCCGGAGGCATCGACCGGCTTGCCGAGCTCGAGGCCGCGCCAGCGCCCGAAATGGTCGTAGGTCTCGAAGGGGAGGCCCACGGGATTCATCAACTTGTGGCATTGCCAGCAATACTCTTCGCGTGTCACGGCCATGCGTTCACGCAAAGTCTTTTCCGGGGCATGGGGGAGTTGGGCGTCCACCGTGATGGGGATGTCGGGCACGACGTTGCCGAGGAGGCGCTCCCGAACGAACTTGCCCCGCAGAATGGCGTGGTTGTCCTGGTTCATGGACCAGGAGACGAGCCAAGCTGGATGCGTCAGGATACCTGCCCGGGTGCCACCGGGCATAGTCACGGGTTGCTCGGGCGTCCATTTCCAGTCGGGTGGAAGGCTGTAGGAGAGATGAACGAAGCGGCCGCTTTCATACTGCGTGATTTGCTTCTTGTTGGAATCGTAGCGGGTATTGACGAATGCCTTGTCGGTGGACAAGAGCTCGGCGATGACGTCCTTGTCCCTCTCGAGAATCCAGCGAACCAGGTTGTCCGCATCGCTGACCAATACCCGGGCGTTGTGGTGGGAGAACACGTCGGTATTCTTGAATACTTCGCTTGCCTTGTGATACTCGAAGAATTCCTGAAAAAAGCGCAGGATGCGCGGTTTTTGCAGTTTGGGATCGTCGTAAAGGGCGTCGATCACCTCGCGGACACCGGCTTCGTCGTCCAGTTTTCCCTTGGCGGCTGCATCGAGAAGCAGGGAGCCCGGCCGCTTGTCCGTCAAGGCGTAGGCGAGGGCATGGGCGATTTCCTCGGGTTGGAGGCGAGCTCTCCCTTCGCCGTCTGGGGTTGCACCCAATTCGCGGCGGAACACGGAATCGGGAAGGAGGAAAACGGCGGCGAGGGTGTAACGCACGCCGGAGGTGCGACCGGCGTCCTTGACGTTCTTCTCCATCAAGGCGATGAATCGCTCCAGTTCGGCTTCCCTCGGGTTGCGAGCCAGAACGTGCCGGAATTCCATGGTGACGGCCTTCTCCATCATTTCGCGGGTGAGCGGCTGGGCGGGATCGACGAAGGCGATGAATTCCTTCTTGGCGAAGCGGGAGGGTATGAATTTGCCGTCCTTTATGGTGTGGGCGGTCTGTCTCTTCACG
>CAXGVD010000589.1:0-1668 GCA_964012695.1 uncultured Opitutia bacterium | reverse complement strand
GGGATCATTGTTCTTAGCGGAGACAGGCACTCCGCCGAGATATCGAAACTTGCGGATCCTTTCCCCACTCCCCTTCTCGACGTAACCGCAAGCGCCATGAACCAGAGGCAAAGGCCGGGAAAGGAAGAAAACCCATACCGCATGGGTGAAAAATATTTTGATGAGAACTTTGGATTGCTCGAGATCGACTGGTCGGGCGAAGCCCCACGGGTAAAGGTCGAGATTCGAAACCTCGAAGGGAAGGCCGTCATCGAGACTGGCCTTTCCTATTGATCCGGAACGCTCCCCGGCGGGTCGTCCCGTTTAGGATTCTTCCCTTGGCAAAAGGAACGGATCCGTACCCAGGCACCCGTGAATACGGTCGACTGCGACTCCTTCGTCTTCAAGGCGAGACAGGGCTTCCTCGGCGAAATCCTTTCTCCCTTCTACCTCTAGCCTATCGCTGGCTTCGCGATTGGCGTTATCGGCTAGAAAGTCGTTCAAGTATTCGATGCGGCCTTCCCAATAGGCCCGAGTTACGCTCACGCGGGCCTCCAGCCTTTGATGGTACCAATTGCTGGCGAGGATAGCCTCGGAATCGAAAAGGGCTCGAAATTCCTTGTCGAGCAAGCCCTTCCCGTTCCATTCGCCCTTGTACATGACTTCAAGGAGGGCCCGTAGGGGCGGGCAAGCCTTATCGATGGAGTCATCGTCGAAGTAGCGCTTGGCCACTATCTTGCCGGCCTCGGCCAGGTTCTTGAGGCTGTCGGCATATTGCTCCTCATCCTGAAGCTCCGGCTTGAGCATGTCCTCGGGAAAGACCGAAATCGGATCGGTAAAGATCCGGCCGAGAAACTGGTGGGCGAAAAGCCTCGTGATGCGGTAACCCAGTATCTCCGTAGGGAGGTCTTCCCCGTCATAAGAAAAGCTTGGAACCTTTTCCAAGTAGCCATTCTCGACCATGGCTCGGGGGTCGTTCTCGAAATCTCTGAGCCGGCTCCAGATTTCCGGCACAAGGAGGCTTACGTCATGGTTGATCTTGTATTTGGGGCCGACGTACCCGGCGGAAGTGACGAAGGCGCCCTGCCCAGTCGCTGCGTAGGAGATGAGGGCGGCGTTGAGGTCGTGGATGGGAAGAAGCGCATTGAAGGGGCTCTTGGTCATGGCTCCTTCGGAACCGGCACCGGTTGTGGAGGGCGACTTGCCCGTAACCGAGACGATAAAGTCCATGAAGAGCTCGGGCAGCTCGAGGTAGTGAATGGGGGCGAAGCAGCAGAGGGGACGAATACCGGTTTGCGGATCAGCTGGGTTGTTGCGGCGCCCTGGGAGGACCGACCGGACGGGGTAGAGCACGCTCTTTTCCCGCCCGAGTCTTCGCCATAGTCTCGTTCCCATGGTTGATAGATACACGGATCGGGTATCGAAGAGATCGGGTCTGGTCTGCAGGTAGCGGGGGTTCTTGGTGGCCTTGCCGTCCACGATGCGTGGGTTGGCGGAGGAGCAGGCGAAGGCGTCTTCGCCCTGCCCGGCGGCCTTCTTGAGGAATTCCTGCATGGGCGCGGTGTACTGCTCGAAGTCGAGTGTGCGGGCGACCTGCTCGCGCACTTGCGCGGTGGAGATGGGAGCGTAGTTGCTGAGGAAGTTGCCGTCCTTGGTGAAGTCCTCCTCGGTGCGGTGGTCGAAGCCTCG
>CAXGVD010000588.1:0-1681 GCA_964012695.1 uncultured Opitutia bacterium | reverse complement strand
GATAGGTTGGCCGACACGCAGACTCCTGCCTTGAAGCAGGATAGGGCGATTTCGGCCTGGCGGGACAGGCGCACCTTGTTGGTCTCGTCCGAACTGCGGGGCGAGACGCGTTTTATAGCCTTGGAGCTGGACTGTGCGGCATAGAGCATACTCTGGGCCTGCTTCAGCCTTGGCAGTCGGGCCTTGCCTTGCTGGGCGCGGGCTTGTTCGTGGAGGGTTTGCTCGATGAGGTTCTGAGCGAAGTCATCATGGTAGGGTAGGTGGGCCAGACCCTTAATGGAGTCGGCGTTGGCAATCAGTTTGAGCGAGGGCAGGTACGGGATTCTGGCCATGGGAACGAGGTTGCCGGTGGCCGAGTAGTTGCCGAAGGTCAGGAAGGCGAGGGGGACTTCGGGGGCGCGGCCGGCTGCGACGAGGGCGGCGAAGGTGGGGTAGGTCAGGCTGTCGAGCTTGCCCGTGGCCATGTAGCGCTTGCAGGGGTCGTGGTTGTTTATGGAGTAGTCGAGGCCGTTGAACACGAGCAGTTCTTCGCCGTACCTGGTGAAGAAGTCTTCGTTGCTCATGCCCTTCTCGGTGTGCTTAGCGGTCGGGGCGAAGACGTGGTTCCCGTGGGTGAGGATGTCGCCTTCCTGGTAAAGTCGGTTGATGCCGTTCACGCCCTTGGGGTCCATCAGATAGGTTGTGTCCCAGCCGCCCGAGGCGTTGAATACAACGTAGTACGGCCCTTCGTACGGATCTGGTTCTTTGGACTTCCCTTCAAGAAGAGCCTCGCGCCCGAATGGTATGGACAGCCCCAGCCCCGCTCCGCCGCACAGTTTCAAGAAATTCCGTCTCATAGTGGGATCCGGTTTATTCGTAGAGGAACTCCTGCCGGCGCAGGAGGTAGGTTACAACGGCGCGCCAGGCCCGCAGGACATAGCGGCTATCGTCCACTTTCTTATCGTTGATTCTGCCGCAGTGGTAGGTGCCTCGTTTGTCCAGGTCCTCCCGCTTGGCGGCTTCCGCAATCAGGGAGGCGAACATCTCGTAGGTGCGGTCCACATCGGGGTCGTCCGTGACATTTTGCTGGTCGAGCAGGTAGTCATGCAGGTGGACGATAGCCTTGCGGATCCGCAGGTCTTCCTCCGGGCTCCTGCCTGGAACGATGTCCCGTTCGATTCCCGGGAACAGCCGTCTTTCGGCGGGTTTCTTGAAGAAGTCCGGGGTGACGTGCTGGCAGGCGACGTCGTTGGCCATGATGCGCTGGATTGCTCCCATGGCCCCGCTGGGTTCCATCAGGCGTTCGGTCACCGAGTTCGAATTGATGCCGCCGTACAGAATCGCCAGCTCCTTGTTAATCTTTCCCCAGCGCTTGCCGAAGAGAGCTTCGATTTTGCGCTCCAACTGCTCCGGGGCCAGGAGTCGGACCACGCCCAGATCGTGGAGTTCGGCACGGCGGTGTGGGTGCTCGACGATTGCCCGGATGCCATTAGCACGGTAGAAGGGAGACTTGGCCAGTTCCTTGAAAACCACTTTCAGGTTGAAGTTGTGCTTGGCGAAAAGCCTGGCGATTTTGGCAATCTCAAGCCGTTGCATCACATAGGCGCGGCGGCGTGGTGTGAAGAGCGGGTCTTCGATGTCTTGAGGCGGGCGTAGGACCTTGCGGCCGGAGAGCAGGGACCAGACGTGCTCTGTCATGGCG
>CAXGVD010000587.1:0-1682 GCA_964012695.1 uncultured Opitutia bacterium | reverse complement strand
GGCCCACAGGGCTTCGGCCCGGGCGGCGAGATCGCGAGCGACGGGGATTTCGCGCACGGGGTCCTCGGTGAGGGAGACGCGAATGGTATCGCCGAGACCGTCGAGGAGGAGGGCGCCGATGCCGACGGCACTCTTGATGCGGGCGTCTTCGCCTTCGCCTGCTTCGGTCACGCCGAGATGCAGGGGGTAGTCCATCCCTTCATCGTTCATCAGGGCGACGACGAGTCGGTAGGCCTCGACCATGACCTTGGGGTTGCTGGCCTTCATGGAAAGGATGATGTCGCGGTAGCCGTGGGATTCGGCAATGCGTACAAACTCGAGGGCGGACTCCGCCATGCCGCGTGGCGTGTCTCCGTAGCGGTTGAGGATGCGGTCGGAGAGGGATCCGTGGTTGGTGCCGACGCGCATGGAGCGGCCCAGTTCGAGGCATCGGAGGACTAGTGGTGAAAAGGCTTCGTGAAGCCGTTCCAGTTCGGCCTCGTACTCGAAGTCGGAGTATTCCCGCGAGGCGAATTTCTTGCGGTCGGCGTAGTTGCCGGGATTCACGCGAACTTTTTCGACGTGCTTGGCGGCCTCCATGGCGGCCTGCGGGAGGAAGTGAACGTCGGCTACGAGCGGGGCGGTGATTCCCGCCTTACGCACCTGTTTGGCGATCGGGCCGAGGGCTTCGGCCGCTCGTACGTTTGGGGCGGTGATGCGGACGATTTCACAACCAGCCTCCGCCAGTTCGATGGTTTGGCGCGTTGTGGCCGTCACATCCAACGTGTTGGCCGTGGTCATGGACTGGAGGCGCAGGGGGTTGTTTCCGCCCACAGCCACTTCGCCCACCTTTACCTCGCGGGCAAGGCGGCGGATGGATCGGAAACGTGAGGCGCAGTAGGCGGGGAGGGACATCCTTCTTGGGCGTCAGGGAAGGTGCATGCTCAACCTGCGCTTCAGGGCAGGAGGCGACGCAGGTCGAAGAAGGTCACATAGAGCATGAAGGAGAAAATCAGGGCGATGAAGACCAATTGAGTGCGTTCGAGGAAGGCGATGGGCAGGGGGCGTCCGCGTAGCTTTTCAATTGTGGCGAAGAGCATGTGGCCGCCGTCCAGCACGGGAATTGGGAGGAGGTTCAGGATGGCCAGGTTAACGTTTACGAAGACCACGAACCAGAGCAGTTTCTTGAAGCCGATTTTGGCAAAGACGCTGAGGTGGTCGACTATGCCGACGGGCCCGCTCATGTTGCGAAGTTTAACGTCGGACTTGGGGCTGACGAGGCCGGAGAGGGTGAGGTACATGTCCTTGACGCGCTTGTAGATGAGGATGACGGGATTGGGGTAGGTCTTGGTGATCTCGTGCTTGGGCCGAAAGCCGATTAGGGTGCGGGATACGGTCTCCCCACCTTGCTCGATTTCCTTGCGGACTGGTTTGATGGAATAGGTTTGGAGGGGGCCGTCGCTATTGGTTTCTGCACCTTTGCGCACGGTGAGGGCGACGGTCGCGTTGGCCTCCAGTGCTTCGAGGTAATCAACGAGCGAGTGGAAGGAATGGATGGGGAGGTCGTCTATGGAAAGGGGTTGGTCTCCGGGCTCGAGACCTGCGGCTTCGCCGGGCATATCGGGGGAAAGCTCGCCGATGAAGAAGGCTTCCTTGGGACTGATGCCTATGACGCGCATTTGCTCCACGGTCCAGAGTTCGGG
>CAXGVD010000586.1:0-1683 GCA_964012695.1 uncultured Opitutia bacterium | reverse complement strand
GGCGACGGGTTGGGCGGCTTTGCCGTCGCGGAGGAGTTGGGCTTGGCCGCGGGAGGCGAGGATGAGGCGGTTGTCCTTGGCGACGAGGCTGAGGCCGATTTGCTCGAAGGCGGGGCGGGCGGCTTGCTCGAAGAGGAGGAGGAGCTTGTTCTTGAGGATTTGTTGATAGACCTCGGAGGCGGAATCGACGGTGCCGAGGGCGAGGACGAATTCGGGCAGGTCGCGGAAGGGAGGTTCGGCGTTCGGGTCGGGGAGGTCGATGAGGGCGGCGGAAAGGTCTCCCGAGAAGGCGGAGAGAATTTGGGCGGGGGAGAGGCCGAGTTCGGGGATGACCTCGGAGAAGCCGGGGAGTTCGGCGAGTTCGCGGGCGTCGGCCAGCTCGTCCGAGAGTTCCGCCAGGGCCTTGCGAAGTCCGGCCATGTTTATGGACGCGGAGCCGAGGGCGATGGAGGAGGCGGGGAGGAGGTCGAGAAGGTTGTCGGCGGCGCCTTCGCCGGCCAGTTCGGCGAAGGGGGACTCTTTCCCGTAGTTGGCGCGGGAGAGGAGTTGAAGCTTTCCGTTCTCGGCGGTGAATTCCGTGGCGAAGGTGGCGTTTTCGGTGAAGCCGAGCAGGGTTTCGACGAAGGTGGTTTCGAGGGATGGGTCGCCAGGATGGGTTAGGTCAATGAGCATGCGGAGGTATTCGGCGTAGCCCTTGTAGTCGAGGAAGAGGCCGGCGTCGAAGGGGCGGGCGAGGTGGGCGGTGAGGGCGGGAGCGAGGGGTTCGGGTTTCTTGGTGGCGGCGAGGAAGGCGTCGGGGTCGAGGGTGTTCTCCACGGCGGTGAAGAGGAGGCGGGCGTGGGTGTCGGTGATGGCGAGGAGCCAGTGTTCGTGCCGGAGGAGGCGAACGCCTTGGCGGGTGGAGCGGCTGACGTCCTCCTCCTCGGAGGCCTGGATGAGCCACTCCACGAAGTTTTCGAAGTTCTCTCGGTCGGCGAGGGGCAGGACGAGACCGAGGGTGGGGAGCGGGGGCAGGAAACTGCCTGGTCCGGGTTTGCCGGAGGGCGGGCTGAGGTGAAGGAAAGCGGGTTGGGAGAGATTCAGGCCGGTGTGGGAAGGGTCTTCGAGGAGTCGCGTGAGCCGGATATGGTTCTCTCGTTGGCGAGGGTCTTCGTCCTCGAAGTCGTAGTCTAATGCGGAATTGTTTTTGGAACGAAGAAAACCTATGGCGGGCATGTGGATAAAGCCGTGGTAGCCCATCTTGTCCATTAGTTGCCCGGGGCGGATGGTGGCGACGAGCCAGGCGTCCTCGGGCAGGAGGGCGGCGTGGGTGGGGAGGGTGGCGGGGGACGGCGAGCCGGAGCCGGCCCCGGAAGAGGCCTTGGCGTCCGTTGCGTTGGCTTCCTCGTTCGAGCCGTCCCCGGAAGGGGAACCGCAGGAGGCAAGGAGGAGAGCGGCGAGAAGGAGGGGGATAAGGTTGTTCATAGCGTTCCTATTGGCCGTCGACGGTGACGGGACATGGCAAAACGAGTAAAAGGTCGGGGTAGTCTCGGGCGCCTTATGGGCAGCTAGTTGTCCTCGAAGTCGCGCTCAAGATATTCCTCTTCCCAGCGCTTCCTTTGGTTTATCTGGTGCCGTATGATTTCCTCGATGGATTCGGCGATTTGCCGTAGGGCGTTCGCGTCGTCGTCCTTGAAGGTGATT
>CAXGVD010000585.1:0-1687 GCA_964012695.1 uncultured Opitutia bacterium | reverse complement strand
GAGAATCATGGAGGGGTTGTCCACGACGCCGGGAGTTATTCCAGGCTTGTTGGGCTCCATTTCCTTTGCCTTCTCGAAGAGTTTAAGGGCGCCGTCCCAATCCTGAACGAGGTACCTGTCTATGCCTTGGCGGAAGCAATCGAGGCAATCCTGCGTCTCCTGCGTCAGCTCGGCCATAAAGCCGGTGGGCTCGTACATAGCGACGGGTTGGGTGCGGCCCTTGACCACGATTTTGTCGAGGTAGCGATAGGCGATGTCATCCCGGGTGGTCTCGGCGGCCACCTTAGTTTCCTCAGTGATCATGATGTAGGCGCCGTAGGCTTTGGCCCCGCTTTCGCATCGGGCGGCAAGATTCACCATGTCGCCCATCATGGTGTAGTTGAAGCGATCGAGGGCACCCATGTTGCCGACAGTTGCGGTACCCGTGTTGCAACCTATGCGGGTCTGCATCCTGGCGACGATATCGGGCCACTTGTCGCCCTCCGACTTCCATTTTTCCCGCAGCTCGATTTGCTTCTGCTGCATGAGAATGGCGGTGCGTACTGACTGGTAGGCGTGGTCGTCCATAGGGATGGGGGCACCATACATAGCTACGATGGCGTCTCCGATGTACTTGTCGAGGGTGCCTCGCTCGTCCTGAAGAATGTTGGTCATGGCGGTGAGGTACTCGTTCATGAGGTCCACCAGGCCAGTGGGGCTGAGCAATTCGGAAAAGCTGGAGAAGGCCTGCACGTCGCTGAAGAAGGCGGTGATTTGAGTCTCTTCGCCGCCGAGGCTGGGTTCCTCGCCTGACTCGACCATTTGCTCAACGAGGTCGGAGGAGACGTAACTGCCGAACATGCCCTTGAGCTTGCCCTTGGCCTTTTGCTCGATGACGACCATGACGACCACGCCGAAAAAAGAGGTGCTCAAGCCCGCCAAATTGGGCGTGACCACGGGCCAGACGACGTGCGTCTCCGCAAAGGCCAGACAGGCGATCACAACGCATCCCGCCTGAGCCAGCAGGCCGCCACCCTGCACCCAACTGGACTTGGGGCCTTGGTATACGGCGATGAAGGCCAAGACTACGCAGAAGCCGATGGTGGCAAGGTGGTCCACCCAAGTCGGAAGGCGTTTGAGGTAAAGCCCCGAGGTGAGGGTCTTGACGAGGTTACCGTGCACGCCGACCTTGGGCATATCTGCGATGTCGAAGGGCGTGGGGGCCAAGTCCTGAAAGGTTTTTTCCTCGGGGCCAATGAAGACGATGGCGTTCTCGAACTTGGCAAAGAAGGCGTCGAACAATTCGAGTTCCTTGAGCACTTTTTCACGTTCGGCTCGGTTGGTGGCCAGGGCGGCCTTTACCTCCTCCATCTTGGCGAGAGCTTGTTCGTGACCAGGCTTCTGCTCTAAGACGGCTTGCACCTTGGGAAGGAACTCACCTTCGATTCTGGCGATCATGGCGTCGATTTTCTCCAAGTCGCCCGAGCGTCGGCGGTGGAACTGGTCGTAACGGAGGACGTCCTTCATTCCGCACATGGGGTTGAAGGGAGAAGCCAGCCCGACGGGAAGGAAGTAGTAGTCGATGGCGTCCGTGAGGGCGAGCAGCCGGGCGAACTCGGGGGCCTTCTCGGCAGGGGCGTCGCCTGCGGCGATGCGCAAGAAACCCCGAGCCGTCTCCGCGTGTTCTTCCTCCACACCAAGCTTGAGG
>CAXGVD010000584.1:0-1707 GCA_964012695.1 uncultured Opitutia bacterium | reverse complement strand
AAACCTCTCTATCGCCGGTGACCAACGAGCACAAGCCCAATTCCACCTATCGGGGACGCATCGCTCCCACGCCTTCCGGCTACCTTCACGCCGGACACCTCCGCACCTTCCGCATCGCATGGGAACGAGCCCGCGAAGCCGGCGGAACCCTCTTCTACCGCAACGACGACCTCGACCCACGACGTTCCCGTCCCGAATACCTCCAAGCCGCCATGGTAGACCTGCGGGCCCACGGCTTGGACTGGGACGAAGGCCCCGACTTGGGCGGTCCCTCCGCACCCTACCACCAAAGCGCCCGCGGAAACCACTACCTCAAGGCTTGGCGACAACTCCGCGAAGCCGGCCTCCTCTACCCTTGCCGACGCTCCCGCAAGGAAATTCGGGAAGCCGGCTGGCTTCCCGCCGACGGCGAGGAATACCTTTTCCCCCCCGAATTCCGGCCCGCCGGAGGCGCCGTTCCGCTCCGGGAGTTCGACGAAGCCGACGAACCAGGCGAGGTGAACTGGCGCTTCCGAACGCCGGATGACCACGAGGTCAGGGTGGAAGACCTCGGCTTCGGGCCGAAAACCTTCCAAACGGGCAAGGATTTCGGGGACTTCCTCGTCTGGCGCAAGGACGGCGTCGCCGCCTACGAGCTGGCCACCGTGGCGGACGAGATCGACATGGGCGTCACGGAAGTCGTCCGCGGCGCTGACCTCCTCAAGTCATCTGCCCGTCAGTGCCTGCTCTTCGAGGCGCTCGGAAAACCTCGACCGGCCTTTTATCACTGCGAACTGGTCCTCGGGCCCGACGGAAGGAAGCTCTCAAAATCCGAGCGTTCACTCGCTTCCTCATGAAGTTCGCTTTCGCGCGTATTCCCGCGATTTAGCGAGAGACAAAAATTCGTACTGCCCGTGCAACCGGGCGAAAACGTAACCCGCCCAACCGTCCAAAAAACCCTTCTGCCAAACGTACACGTACAAAAAACGAAGAGTAGGGCGAAAAGGCATGGCCCGAAACCATTTTTTGAGCAGGCGGCGCGCCCGCACCCGTCCGTGTTGGAGCTGTTGCGCCCCTTCCACCGCCTCGTGATCCACCACCGCCTCCCAGTTCGAATAGCGATTGTGTTTTTCCACGAAACTTTCGATGGACGGAAAAGCGTAGTGGTCCATGATCGCCCGCATTTTTCCCGTGCTTCCCTTCACCACCACGTGCTCGTGAATTTCGTGGTCTCCACTGTCGGTGGAATGAGCGGTCAATTTTTCATACCTTCCCAATGCATGCCGAAACAGCCGCAGGTTCCAGTTCGGGAAATAAGCGTGCCTGAGCGGGCGATCCATAAAAAAATAACGCCTGTTTATCCAGTACCCAGCCTGGACTTCCTCGCAATTCTCTACAATTCTTCGAATTTCCTCCTTTGCCTCCGAAGGCAAGGTTTCATCCGCATCGAGAATGAGTACCCAATCATGTTTGAACGGCAAGTTCTCCAGGGCCCAGTTCTTTTTCTTCGGCCAACCGCCCTTATAGTGAAATTGAACGACCTCCGCACCATGCTCTTCAGCGATTTCGCAGGTCTTGTCCGAGCTTTGCGAATCCACCACGAAACGCTGCTCCGCCCAAGCCACCGAATCTAAGCAACGAGCAAGGTTTAATTCCTCATTCTTAGCAGGCACAATGACAGAGACGGACACCTTTCTTGTCATTGTTGATTCTTTAGACATTATTTGG
>CAXGVD010000583.1:0-1708 GCA_964012695.1 uncultured Opitutia bacterium | reverse complement strand
AGGTGTCTTCGCGGTTGTGGAGGCAACCGAGGTTGTGACCAATTTCATGGGCCAGTGTGTAGGAGGGGGCGCCGATTTGGTCCCACACGCAGACGCTGAAGGCTTGCGTGGCGAAGGAGAGCGAGGGGTGTTGCATGGTGCTGGCGAGGCCCCCCGAATCGCTCTCGGTGGTGAGCAGGGAGACGAGATCAGCACCGTATTGCTCGCGGAGGGCGTGGACATTGTCCATATAGCCGTCTGTGGAGCCTTCGAGTCGGTCAAGATCGGTTTGCAGGAGGCCCGAGGGGGTGTAGGTGACTTCGGCGAGGTGGACAAGTCGGAGGCGGGCGTCCACGAGGCTGTTGCGGAAGCAGAGATTGGTGTCGGCCACTGCTTTGGCGGCGGCGCTTTCAACGGCGGCGCTGTTGCCTGCGGCCGTTCGGACGGCGGAGGGATAGACGATTAGGAGGTCGATTTGGTTGCCGTCCCCGTTTCGCCAGCTTTTGAGACGGCGTTGGCGGGGATCGGCTGGCAGGGCGCCTTGGGTGTTCCGGCAACCTGCGCAGGGCAGGGTTTTGGGAGCGGTTCGGGTGATGATGAGGTTCTTCGTCGAGCCGCGGAAGAAGTGCGTCACCCCATTGTTGAAATGGACGGAGCCGTTCCAATGTCCGCGGACGTGGGCGAGTGTGGCGTAACCAGACACGGGAGAGGTGACGGTGCCTGTCCAAGTGAAAGCGCCGTCGGCGAGGTCGGTTCCCGTGACACGCTTGGCGGTGGTTTCATGGCCGCCGGCCAGAGGGAGGACGATTTCGGTGGAAAGGAGGGTGGCCTCGGCAAGCCTGTCGGCGGCGTGGGAGCCGGCGGCGGAGCAGATGGCTAAGACCGTGACAAGGAGGCGTTTCATGAGGATTCAACTCTTGCCCGGTCCTTTCCTCTGGGACAAGCGAAAAGGTTGCCTTACTTGACTTGGCCTGAAAGGCGGGCTCGGTTCAGTTCACGCCACTGCGGAGGTAGGCGAGGAGGTCCAGCACTTCGTCTGGGTTCATGGCGTTGACGAGGCCGGGCATCATCGGGGAAATCTTCGAGGGCGTGGTGGCTTTTACCTTCGCCTTGGGGATGCGGAGGATGTGGTCCGGAGCCATGGAAGTGGGCATGACAAGGAGGTGGCCGTCTTCCTCGCCGAGGACGCGACCGAGTTGCTCGGAGCCGTCGATCATGGAGAGGAGGCTGTTGTGGTATTGGTCGGAAATGACGTTGTTGGGGTTGAGGATGGCGTCGGCGAGGTCGCTCGGAGAAAAACGGCCGCCCGAGCCCGTGAGGTCGGGTCCGCCGATTCCGCCTTCGCCCTTGAAGCGGTGGCAGTTAGCGCAGAGGCCCGCCCGGAACATGGCTTGTCCGTTGGTGAGGTCGCGCCCTTCTAAACCTTTGGCCGTTACGAGTTTGGCGACGTCCTCCGTGGTCCAGATGCGCCCTGGACCCTTTGGTCGGGGTAGTTCCGCGGGGGCGGAGGTGGTAAGTTCCTCGTTGAGGGAGGAGAGGCTGGCCCGCTCGGCCTCAGGGGTGTGGGCGAGGGCTTCCTTCCGAATGTTGTTGAGGAAGCCGGCGAAGCTGTTGCCGCCTTTGAAGCGCTTGGCGTTGTTGAACCAACGGAAATAGCTCTTGCGAAGAGCGGGTGTCCAGCCCGCCTTGGCCACCCTAAGGCAGTAGGCGTAGTGAATTTGTTGCTTTT
>CAXGVD010000582.1:0-1717 GCA_964012695.1 uncultured Opitutia bacterium | reverse complement strand
GCGGCGGAAGCGTACACGTCGTCCCCGGTGGCGAACTCCCACTTTTTCTCACCCGTCCGCCCGTCCAAAGAATAAACCTTGTGGTCGCGCGACCCCACATACACGGTACCGTCCTCTCCCAAAGCCGGAGACGCCTGCACCTCTCCTCCAGCGACGAACTCCCAACGCTTTTCGCCCGAGCGCCCACCGAACGCGTAAACCTTATTGTCCCGCGAACCGAAGTAGGTCGTCCCGTCGGCACCTATTGCAATAGACGAGCGTACCCCGCCCCCCGTCTCGAACGACCAGAGCAAATCGTTCGGATTCGGACGCCCCACCAAGCCGAAATTCGAGGTGGTTAAGCACCACGCCCAAGCACTGACGCAGGCAATCCGAATCGTCCAACTCATCGCCTTCATGAAGACCCCCACCCTTCCCGCAACGCTTCCCATGAGCAAGAACATTCGCAACCGCCCACCCCCGGCTCCACAGACCTTACGCAAGCTCTGTGCGAAACTTGTTTTTTTCGTAAAAATCCGCGCCGATCTTGGTACGGTTTTTTTCATGTTCTGGTACGCACAGTTTACAACCGGTTGGATATCCTTAGGGGCTTGGCGGCTCCTCCTAAGCTTTCGTCCATGAGATGGCTGCAAAAGAAAGTTAAAAACTCCCCCCGCTTCGCCATTCCGGTATCGACACACTCCCCACACCCAACAAGTATGTTCCCCCGCTTCTCGCGTCACACCATCTTCAAACACCCGAAACTCATGGCAATCACGATCAAGAACAAGACCCGCGTCGAAATCGGCGTCGTCCCCACCCACCTCAAATTCGTCGGCGCACTCGCTCCCGACGAAGCCGGCAAGCTTCCCCGAACCCGTTCGGGCGACCTCAAAGTCGTCTCAGGGATGAAAGCGGTCTGCAAATCCTCCCCCGTCAAGATCGACAACGTCCAGATCACCCTCTTCCCGGGTACCAACGACAAGGATCTAAAGGACATGTTCAAAGGCTTCAAGGCCCTGAAACTGAACGTCCACCTCATCATGATGGTGGGCGGGGCCAACCCCCTCGACCCCAAGGACGAGGACGCCGTGACGAACATGCTCAAGGCTGGTCTCGAAGTGGCCAAGAAGTACAAGGTCAAGCATGTATCCTCCACCTCCTTCGAGGAATGGCTCCAAGGCAAGCCCCTCAAGGGCAAAGCCTACGAAAACGCCGTCAAGCAAGTCGTCAAAGTCCACGCCCGCTGCTACCGGGAAGCGGACCTAGCCAACAGCTCCGTCCAAGCCTGGCACATGGAATTTCTGCGCGGCGTGGAGTTCCAAAACTTCACCAATGCCGCCAAGGCCGCCACCGTGGTCAAGACCATCAACCAACGGATACGAAACAAATTCTTCAAGGTCATGATCGACGCCGCGCACTGCGGCGATTCCGACCTCTCCATTCCCGAGAACGAAAACGTCATCAAGGATCTCGCCAAACGCGAAGCCCTCGGCATCTTTCACGCCTCCGCCAAGACTACCAGAGGCTGCCTCTCCACCGACGACGGCTGGATCGGCGCCCTCATGGCCGCCTACGCCGCAACGGGCAAGTTCCAACACCTCTTCGTCGAACTCTTCCACCACGAGGACCCCGCCCTCGAACCTCTCCGCGAACTCGTCGCGGGCCACGGCGTGGACACCCTCGACGGCCGCACCTACAACCAAGCTGTGGTAGACGGCCTCGTCGACGTAACCCG
>CAXGVD010000581.1:0-1740 GCA_964012695.1 uncultured Opitutia bacterium | reverse complement strand
CGAGACAGAAAAAGGAGAAGCGCCTGTACGCGGCGGGAACGAGGAACCAGCCCGGAAGGGCGGCGAGGAGGATGGGGTTGAAGGGGAGGATGCCGCGTTGGGTGGAGAAAAGGTAGTCGAACCAATCGCGCCGGAAGTATTCCACTGAAAAGGAGGCGGCTTGGGAGCCGTAGCCCGTCTCGAATGGGCTGCCGAAGCGCAGGTGGTTGGCGAGGGCGAGGAGCAGGCCAAGCGGGATGAGAAAGCAAGAGTATTCGAGGACTGGACGGAAGCGCTCCTTGACTGAGACTCCCTCCTTTTCCAGCCAGGCGTAGAGGGCGAAGATAGGCAGCAGGACGACGTAGGCTACCTTCATGGCAACGAGTAAGGAGCACCAAAGGGAGATCCTGCGCCACTTGGCTGGACGGTCCGACAGGACGGCGTGGAGGGCCCCAAGCAGAAAGGCGAGCTGCGTCACTTCCGAAAAATCCGTCACCGCGTAATTCCAAAAGGCGGTGGCCGAGCCTAGCAGGACGACGCTAGCGGTCGCCCTCCGTTCGGAAGCACCCAGCCTCAGAAGTATTGAGCGAAAAAAACAAAGGGCGAGGATGGCAAAGGGAACGTTATAGAAGGAGATTAGGAAGTCGATGGCGATGCGTTGATCCAAACTGCCGATTGCCGCGATAATCTTGCCGAGCACGACTATGGGAAGAAAGATGACGACCAACCCCAACCCGTACTGGGAATAGATTTTCTTTGTGCCGTCGATTTCCGGGGCGATCTCTTGAACCTGCGGGTCTACAATCTCGATCAACATGGAGCCATCCTCCACGATGGCAAGAGCCGTACGTACGGAGTATTCGGAATCGATGATTTCGAGGTGCCCCTTGGCGGAAAGGAGATACAGCAGGGCCAACCACGGCAAGGGGGAGCGGAGGGCGGCACGGAACTTGTCGAGCGTGAGCGAGGTCATGACGGTTGGCCTCTCTTTGCCATGGCCTTCCTGTAAAGGGCGTGCGTTTCTTGGGCGGCTTTGCTCCATGAGAATCGAGAAGCTTGCTTGAGCCCTGCGGACACCCGGTTGCATCGAAAATCGGAATCCGCAAGCAGGGCCTTCATGCCGGCGGCGATTTCTTGTGGCGAGGTGACGTCGTTGATGAGGATTCCCGCCTTGCCCAGCACTTCGGGTACGGAGGAGTGGTTTCCCGCAAGAGGGACGCAGCCTTGACTCATGGCTTCGAGCAGAGGCAGACCGAAACCTTCGTACTCGGAAACGTACAGGAGGCCGACGGACTTTCGGTATGCTTCTCTTAATGTTTCGTCGTTTGGAGACGCAAGCCACCTGACTTGATTGCGAATGGGCTCGACTCGTTGCTTTTCATCGTCGCTGGGAGGGGACCCCGCGATGATCAGCTTGGAACTAGGTTCACTCGAAAGGAACAGGCGGAAGGCTTCAAGGGCGGTGAAGAAGTTTTTGTATCCTTCCCTGGAGCCAACGAAGAGAAAGTGGTCGCTTGAAAGTTCGGTCGGAGAGGTTGTCGGGGAAGCGGGGAAAGTGACGCCGTGATAGACCACAGAATGAGGTGTTTCCTCATCGAAGGAATCATAATGATCGAAGAAATCTTTTCTCGTATTCTCTGAGATGAACAACAAACCGTCGGCGGACTGATAAAAGGCGGTTCTGGCGGGATGCGAATATAAACTTCTGGGAGCGCCGAATTTCTCGTGGATCAAGTCGTGAACGGTTATTATTCGCTTCGC
>CAXGVD010000580.1:0-1741 GCA_964012695.1 uncultured Opitutia bacterium | reverse complement strand
TTGAGCAGCGCGAGTGCCTTGTCAACGGCCATGGCATCGGCGAGCAGGCCCGTGTCCTTGTCCGGCACTTCCACCACGGCGTAGTCGCCCCGGATGGTCGGGTGCATGGAATAGGGTTTTCCCTCACCCCGGGCGGCCGCCCACTTGGTGCGTTCGGCGGGGTAATGGTCGGCAGCGTCGGGATGGGTGTAGTTGGCCAGCTTGCCGGGTGTCATGGTCTCCAAGGCCCGGACGTTGTGGGCCTCCTGCCAGGAGGGGGCATGGTCTGTACCGGAAGTGCCCTGCACGACGTCGCTTGGTATGCCCATGTGGTAAATTTTGCTCACACGCGCACACCAATAGCCGTGGTTGGCGAAATGTCTGGGCAGGGTTACTCTTTCGGGATCGACCTTGCCGCCGTTGCGCATCACGCCGTTCACCAGTGGGTACTGTCCCGTCATGATGGAAGCCCTCGAGGGTCCGCAAAACGGAAACTGGCAAAACGCACGCGTGAAGCTCACGCCCGTTTCTGCGAACCGGTCCAGGTTCGGCGTCTTGCTCTCCGGATGACCCAACCCGCCAAGGGCATAGTTCAGATCATCGGAAATTACGAAGAGTACGTTAGGCTTGGCGGCGTAGGCAGGGTGCAGACCTGCGAAGCCCAGCAGACAAAGAAGAAACGGTTTCTTCATTTTGAAAGAGGGGCGCAGCGCTCACCGGCGAGGTAGCGTTTCAGGAGGGCATGCAAGGCGGTGACCTTTTCAGGGTGCTGGGCGTAGAGGTTTTTGGATTGGCGGGGGTCTTCATTGAGGTTGAACAGCAGACCATCGTGGCCCTTGCCGTAGGCTTTCAAGCCGAATCGTTTGAGGTAGGCCGTACTTTCCTTTTTGGCTGAACCGGTGGGGGCGTCTATGAGCACCCAGTTGCCTTGGCGTAAGGCGAACTTGTTGGGTGAAGTGTTTTGGACAGTGGCCTTGCGTAGGGGGCGCTCGTACCTTTGTCCCTTAAGGACGCGGAGCAGGTTGTAGCTGTCTATGGCCTCGTCCTTACCAAGCCGGTGGCCGATGATTCCAGCGAAGGTGGCCGCTAAATCCACTTGACTGACGACCTCGTCAGAGACGGAACCCGACTGCACCTTGCCGGGCCAGCGAGCAATGAAGGGCACGCGGTGGCCGCCTTCGTAGAGGTCGCGCTTCACGCCACGGTAGCGCCCGGAACTCCATTGGCCGAACTTCTCCAAGCGTTCGAAGGCATGGGTCTCAGGTCCATTATCGGCTGAGAAGATGACGAGGGTGTTGTCGGCAAAACCGTGCCGGTCGAGGGCGTCCAGCACCTTGCCCACCATGGCGTCGGTCTCGACGACGAAGTCGCCGTAGTAACCGGCCTTGGACTTTCCGTGGTAGGGCTTGTTGGGGACGATCGGGTAGTGCGGCGAGTTGAAGGCGAGGTAGGCGAAAAAGGGTTGGCCGGGCTTCTGTTCCCCGATCCACTCGACGGTCTTCTCGGTAATAGTGGGCAGAATGTCGTAGGGGTTCCAGCTTTCGGCCATGGGTCCGGGGCGGAAGGAGCCGCTGCCGGCGAGGGGTCGGGACTTGATCACGGGCTTGGACGGAATGGTGAGGAAGCGGTCGCCCTCGATCCAGCAGTAGGGGGGGAAGTTGATGGTGCCGTCGCCGAAGTAATGGTCGAACCCCTGGTCAAGGGGGCCGTCGGGGAAGCGCTTGGTCCAGTCATAGGATTCGGCCTTGGGGTCGTTGGGTTT
>CAXGVD010000579.1:0-1741 GCA_964012695.1 uncultured Opitutia bacterium | reverse complement strand
CTCCGCAAGAACGGCCTCGCCAAGAACCCTGTCGTCCTCTTCACCTCCGACAACGGCCCTTGGCTCAGCTACGGAGACCACGCCGGCTCCGCCTCCCCTCTTCGCGAAGGCAAGGGGACCATGTTCGAAGGTGGTTGCCGCGAGCCCACCCTCGCCTGGTGGCCTGGCGTTATTCCCGCCGGCTCCGTCTGCCGCGTACCCGCCATGACCATAGACCTCCTCCCCACAATCGCTCACCTCGCGGGTGCCAAGCTTCCCAAGCGCCGCATCGACGGCAAGAATGTCTGGCCCCTCTTCGTTGAAGACGAGGCCAAGTCTCCCCACGAAGCCTATTATTTCTACTACGGCAACCAGTTGCAGGCAGTACGTTCGGGCAAATGGAAGCTACACTTCCCTCACGGCTACCGCACTATGGCGGGCAAGCCTGGTGGGACGGGCGGCATTCCCACCCGATATTCCCAAGCGAAAATCGACCTCTCCCTATTCGACCTCTCCCTGGACGTCGGTGAAAGCAAGGACGTGAAGGATGAGAACCCCGAGGTGGCGGCCCGCTTGTCCGCCCTCGGCAAAGCCTTTCACGCGGACATGGGCAAGACCAAGAGGCAACCCGGACGCTTGTAGTTTTTGGCTAGACAGCCAATTTCGCCTGCTTGACTGCGGCGGCCAAGTCGACCAGTTCGGGCCGGTGGTTAAGGACTTGCTTGGCGTAACGGAGGACCCGGGGCACGTCCCCGAGGTAACCGTGCTTGCCGTCCCGCTGGCTCAGGCGGTGGAAGATGCCGACACACTTGAGGTGGCGTTGCAGACCCGTGAGGTCGAGCCAACGCAGGAAGGTTTCGTCGGGAAGGTCGGCGGGTAGAAACTCCGCCGCCTCGAGGGCTTGCTTGTGTGCGAGGGCCTTGCGGCGAATCCAGTTTTCGTCGTTATCCACGTAGCAGTCGCGGAGAAGGGAGACCGGGTCGTAGGTCACGGGGCCGCGCATGGCGCCTTGGAAGTCAATCACGCCGATGCAGCCGTCGGCGGGAAGCAACAGGTTGCGGCAATGGAAGTCTCGGTGAACGAAAGTCTGCGGTTGTTCGCCGAAGGCTTCCACCAAGGGCGAGACGAGGGCGCCATACTCGTCTTTGGGGAAGTCCGGCAGGCACCATTCGCGGAAGATTTCCAACTCCATCCGGATCCAGTCCTCATCGTAAACGGGAAGATCTTCAGTTTGAGACCGCAAGCCGGTCTGAAACTTCAGGATTTCCGCAAGGGCCTGGTCATAGAGCCCTTCCCGGTTGTCTCCCTCTAGGGCCTCTTGGTAGTGAAGGTCCCCGAAATCCGACAGGACGAGATACCCCCGCTTCAAGTCTTGGGCATAAATCTCGGGGACGTGGACATCAGCTTCCCGGAGGCGGAGTGCGATGCGGACGAAGGGCTCGCATGGCTCCTTCTCCGGCGGAGCGTCCATCACCACGAATGTGTCGCCTCCCTTTGTAAGTCGAAAGTAGCGGCGAAAGCTGGCATCCGCGGAAGCCGTGGTCAGGGTTCCTCCGGTAAAAGCGGGTATGCCGTTCAGCCATGCGATTATTTCTTCCCGCCGCGCATCCATCCCGTTCATCATTCGAGTTGCTAACCCTTGCGGGAAAGTCGTGGACGGTCAACGCAGAAGGGGCTAGTGAGCTCCCCGGCCTGTCTGCCGTGCCGGAGGGGCTGAAAAGCATTTTAGATAAGACCTTGGAGTTAGGCTCAATGAAATTCA
>CAXGVD010000578.1:0-1749 GCA_964012695.1 uncultured Opitutia bacterium | reverse complement strand
TCAACCGCGAATACATGAACCTCGACACCGCCGAGCTCTACTCCAAACAAAACTACGACGCCCAATCTGATCTTTGGGGAGAACACTTCAGCGCCAGCACGCGCGGCCCCATGCTGGCACTGAGCTTGGCCGCAGGCCCCGGCTACGCTCTGCCTGCGAAAAAACTCCTTCACGGCCTTCGCGATCTTCTCAGCCAATTCGAAAGCATTCGGTCCTTTCTTCGGTCCGCTAGACTAAACCCCCACGCCTTTCTTTCAGGACTCGCCGCCTTGGGGCTTTCCGCCTGCCTGCTCCTGCTCCTGAAAAACCTTCCCAAATCCGGATCCACTTACGAAAGGATCGTCTTCATCACCCTCACCACCGTACCCTTTCTGGGACTCGCACTCGCCTCATTCATGCACGGCTACAACTATGTGCTCTATCACGCCTACACGGGAGAATTCGCCTTCGTCTTCACTCTTCTCTGCCTGCGCTTTCTTTCTCAACCAACGCAAACCATACGCGTTCCCCGAGCCGTCCTTCTGCCCCTATGTCTCGCTTTGCCATTTCAGCTTGCCGCCGAACAGTCCATTATGTCCGTCTTCTCGCATCGAACCGACGGGATGATTTCCACCTCCGAGCTGGAAAGAGGTTTAGGCTCCACTCGCTTCTCATCCGCCATTCAGCTTGCCGAAGAGGACTCCCACTCCTCCTTGGACGCCCTCTTCTTCCTCCCCGCGGGCGACATGGCCGACCTCCGCCTTCGCACCTCTCTGCGTTCCTTCGCCATTCATTTCTCTGGAAACAACCTCACGGCTTACGGTCCTTTCAAATCAAGCAAACCTCTGCGAGTCTACTGTCTCGTTGACTCCTCTCTCGCCAAAGACGGGCGCTTTATCACCACTCTCAAGTCAAAATTCCCGCCGAGTTCCAATTGGAGCGAACTCTCCATCCAATCTTCCAAGAACTCTCCCGCTCTTCTAAGAGTCGAACTGGCCGCATCTTCGTGACGAAAAGCAACGAATCCTCCCATCTGAACGCCGCGGAACCGGAAATCTCCATCGTCATTCCCTGCCTCGACGAAGCCGACACCCTCGGAACCTGCCTCGAAAAGCTCCGAATCGTCGCGGAAGAGGACAACCTCGCCCTCGAGGTCATCGTGGCCGACAACGGAAGTCGTGACGCCTCTCCCGACATCTCTCGCGAACACGGTGCCCGCCTCGTCCGCGTCGAACGAAAAGGCTATGGAGCCGCTCTAATGGGAGGCATAGAAGCCGCCCGAGCGCCTTATGTCCTAATGGCCGATGCCGACGACAGCTACGACTTCCTCGAACTCCCCAAGTTTCTCGACGCACTCCGCCAAGGTTGCGCCCTCGCTCAAGGTTGTCGTCTTCCCGGCGGTGGCGGCACCGTACTTCCGGGCGCCATGCCGTGGTCCCACCGTTTCATCGGCAACCCCATGTTCACCCACTTCGTCCGCCGCTGGTTCGGCTCTCCCATTCACGACGTGTACTGCGGCATGAGAGCCTTCACCAAAAAACACTA
Organism: uncultured Opitutia bacterium; assembly: GCA_964012695.1. Classification (GTDB taxonomy): domain Bacteria; phylum Verrucomicrobiota; class Verrucomicrobiia; order Opitutales; family Seribacteraceae; genus CAXGVD01. The sequence continues at coordinate 225 of CAXGVD010000578.1, read as the reverse complement.
CGACCGCCTTGGCATGCGTTGCGCGGGCATGGAGTTCGCCACCGAGATGATCATCAAGTCCGCGCGTCTCGGAGCAAAAACCACGGAGGTTCCCATCACCCTCCACCCCGACGGGAGAGTCAGCCACAAACCTCACCTCCGCACTGTGCGAGACGGCCTGCGCACGCTGCGCTTCTTCCTTCTTTGCAACCCCAAGCGCCTCTTCCTCTTTCCTGGACTCACACT
>CAXGVD010000577.1:0-1767 GCA_964012695.1 uncultured Opitutia bacterium | reverse complement strand
TACAGCGGTCGAGATAGAACATGAAGAAGTTGAACTTCGAGTAGATGCCGTGGCCATGGCCGTAGGTGGTGGCCCGACAACTGAGGTCGGCGGGAGGGTTCGGATCCTTTTTGTAGGTTCGCGTTCCGGTCCTAAGGTCAGCCTTGGAAGCTTCCCAAGCGAAAGGGAAGGGGACCTTCTTGGTCATCTCTGGGTATTGCCTGAGGCGGTTGGGAAAGGAATCGCTCCAGGCAAGGACCCGTTCGGGCGCCCGCTCAAAAAGGTCGGCGCAGAGCCGTGAGCCGTTTTGACCAAGCCAGCCGACGATGGGAACCTTGGACAGTTCGGGCCGGTTCAGCTTCTTGCCTGCGTCATCGAGGTAACGTAGGAGAAGTCCCATGTCCTGGGAGGCATGTCCCACCTTGTAGCGCCCATTGCGCTTGTCGTTGACCCCGAGATCGTACTCGAAGGGCCAAGGCACGGTGACGAGGGCAAAGTTCCAGAGGTTGGCCAACTCGCGGGGGTCGCCGCTGTGGAAGACAAAGCAGGCGAACACGCCTCGTACGGGTTTGTCGTCATCGGGCAAGTAGAGATGAATGCGATCCTTGACCTCGCGGACCTCGCTCCAGGTCGGCTTGTCGTCAAGCATGGACAAGGGAAGCCAACCGGGAGGGAATTTCTCGGCCGCCACCGCTTGCGTGGCGCAGGCGAAGAAAAGGAGAGTTACAAGCAGTTTGGCTTTCATGACTGTTCGCTTTGAGTTAATAAATTGATCCCTCCTCAGGCAACTGAACAATAAGGATTGCATGCAATTTTTATGCTAAGGGGAAATTATTGAAGTGTTGATGCCTCAATAAATCATTGGTCTTTCGACTTATGCGATGATCTCTTTGATGGGGTGGCCGAAGTCCATTTCGAGGCGCTTGTGTCCAGGGACTTCCATGGCATGTGGGTCGAGACCCAGTTGGTGCAGGATGGTGGCGTGAGCATCGGTGACGTAATGTGGATCCTCGGTGGGATGGAAGCCGATGTCGTCGGTGGCCCCATGAGTCACGCCGCCTTGGATCCCGCCACCCGCCATCCAGATACTGAAGGCGTAGGGGTGGTGATCTCGCCCATTGGAGCCTTGGGAGCCGGGAGTGCGGCCGAACTCGGTGGCGAAGACTACAAGGGTTTCGTCGAGCAGGCCGCGTGACTTAAGGTCCTTCAAGAGACCAGCTATGGGTCGGTCTACCTGGATGGCGAGCTTGGTGTGGCCTGACTTGAGATTGGAATGCTGATCCCAGGCTCCCGCCGCGCCGTCGCCATGCATGATCTGGATGAAGCGTACGCCGCGTTCCACGAACCGACGGGCCGCGAGCAGTTGCTGGCCAAAGGGACGCGTCTCCTTTTGATCGAATCCGTAGAGTTTCTTGGTCGCCTCGGTCTCCTTGTCGAAATTCACCACTCCGGGCACGGAGGTCTGCATGCGGTAGGCCAGCTCGTAGGACTTGATGCGGGCGTCGAGGTTGGCGTCGTCCGGGTGGCGGCCGAGGCTGAGGCGGTTGAGGCGGTTGACCAGGCCGAAGCCGAGGCGTTGCTCCTCGGCGGTGAGGTCGCCTTGGGGCTTGGCGTAGTCGAGGGGGTTGTTGGGGTCGATTTTGAGCTTCACCTCGTCGTAGGCGGGGCCGAGGTAGTGGCCGTCGCTGCGGTCGAAGAAGCGCGGGCCCATGCCGATGAACTGGGGGAGGTTCTCGTTCAGGGTGCCGAGGCCCCAGTTGACCCAGGCGCCGATGGTGGGGACGCGCG
>CAXGVD010000576.1:0-1773 GCA_964012695.1 uncultured Opitutia bacterium | reverse complement strand
CACGGGCAAGCCGGGGTCGGTGGCCGCACTGATCAAGGCGGGGGCAAGGGTTAATGTCCGCGAGGCCAAAGGCCAAACCGCCCTCATGTGGGCCGCCGCCGAGGGGAACGCCGAAGCGGTGGACCTCCTGCTCGAAGCAGGGGCGGACCACAAGGTGGCCTTGCCTAAATCAGGCTTTACGGCCTTTTATTTCGCCATTCGGGAAGGACATATCCCGGTCGTGCGACAGCTCCTGAAGGCAGGAGAGGACGTCAACGGCGTAATGCAACCGCAACAGCACAACGACGACCTGCCGAAGCCCGGCACGAGCACGTTGATGCTGGCGGTCGAGAATGGTCACTACGACTTGGCGGTGGCCCTTCTGGACGCTGGAGCGAAGACTCACGATGTCAGCACGGGCTACTCTATCCTGCACGCGCTGACTTGGATTCGGCGTCCGGACGTGGGGGAGGGGCAAATCGGCGACCCTGCACCCAAAGGTTCCGGACGGCGCACCAGCCTGCAGTTTGCCGAGGAAATCATCAGACGCGGGGCCCGGGTGAACTTTCAACTCACGCAAGGTCGGAAGGCCCGCGGCGCCCGAGTCTCCGAGGTGGGCGCCACGCCCTTGTTCATGGCTTCCGACCGTGCGGACCTGCCCTATATGAAGTTGCTCGTGAAGCACGGAGCCGACCCGCGCCTGACCAACGAGCACGGCACCACACCGTTGCTGGTGGCCGCCGGCATCGGCAGTCACGCCCCAGAGGAGGAGGCGGGCAACGAGGTCGAGTGCCTGGCAGCCGTGAAGTACCTCGTCTCCCTGGGCGTGGAAATCAACGTCGTGGACAAGCGCGGCGAGACCGCCATGCACGGCGCGGCTTACAAAAACCTCCCAGCGGTCGTCCGCTACCTCGACGAGATCGGTCACGACATCAAGTTTTGGCACACGAACAACCACCTCAAGCGCACGCCGTTGCTCATCGCCGAAGGCTACCGCCCTGGAAACTTCAAGCCGTCCTTCGCCACCGTGACCGCCATCGAAAAGGTGATGCGGGCCCGCGGTATCCCCATCCCCAAGGGCCCCAAGCCCAAGAAGACGAATTATTGAGGGATCGGCGGCCCGTAGGTACTACTTTTACGGGGGCGGGAAAGTTCCCGCTAGGGTAGAGGCTACTTTGACTTCAGGCCCGCAGTGTTGACAGCAATGACCTTGTAGTTGGCGCGTTTGCCGAGAGGAGTGACCTTGTCCACGAACTCCATTTTGGCCAAGGGCGGAACTGGAGTGTCACTATACAAAAGGCCTTGGAAGAGAGGACGACCGAACCGATTGGCGGGGTTCTCCGGAACGGTGGCTATGCGTTTGCCGTCCAGCAGAATGATGAAGTAGGCGAGCCCGCTCTCGAAATCGGCTTCGGCTCGCCAGGTGAGTTTGCCGTTCGCCACCTTGAGGTCGGAGGGAGCGGGGGGCGGGGTGGCGTCGGCCACTCGGGTATCCTTAACATACTGCATCCACTTCCAGGCAAGGACCTTATTCGGAAGCCAGACGGCTTGTTTTTTTTCGCCTTCGAACTTCCCAGAGGGTAAAGCCTTGCTTCCAAGCAGGGGAGCAAGCCAAGCTCCGGCAGTGGGCATGGGATTGAGCGCTTGGTCGGGTTTGGCAGGCAGGCGTGCTGCGAGACAGGCGTCCAACCACGGAATCGCGAGATAGCGCTGGTTGCCGCAGTCGTGCGACGAAAGTGGGTCCACTGCCATACCGAGCAGGCCACCTCGCCCGCGGACGGTATTGAAGAAGGT
>CAXGVD010000575.1:0-1779 GCA_964012695.1 uncultured Opitutia bacterium | reverse complement strand
CTCCTTCTCCAAGGCGATGGAGGCGGAAATCACCTCTCGGTAAAGAACATGAAGTGAGGCCGACTCCATCGGCCCCTCGTTGAGTTCCTCCACCTTGCGGAAAACTTCCTCTTCCCGGGCGGGGTCGTACGGGTCCAAACCCTGCTCCCGCTTGAGACGACCAATCTCCGCCGCCGCCCGGACACGCTCGTTCAGCAGCCCGACCAACTCGCGGTCGATACCGTCTATTTTCGCCCGAAGCGACTCCATGTCCGTGGTTTTCACCGAAAAAACAAGGTTGCGAAAGGGGCCTGTCCGGATTGTTTTCTCACCCCTTTTTTTCGCCTTCGCATCAATCGCGGAATGCCCGCGGACGCAACCATGAAAACATCCTGCAACCGACCCTACTCCTCCATCGTCGTGGACGGCACTGACCGCGCCCCCAACCGCTCCATGCTCCGAGCGGTAGGCTTCGAGGACGATGACTTCGACAAGCCCCAAGTCGCCGTATGCTCCGCCTGGAGCATGGTCACGCCCTGCAACGCCCACCTCGACGAACTCGGGAAGCAAGCCGTGGCAGGCGTTGACGAAGCCGGCGGCAAGGCCGTGCCCTTCGGCACCATCACCGTCTCCGACGGCATCAGCATGGGCACCCCGGGCATGCGGTACTCCCTCGTCTCCCGAGAGGTCATAGCCGACTCAATCGAAACCGTCGTTGGGGCCGAAGGCATGGACGGCGTCGTCGCCGTAGGCGGCTGCGACAAGAACATGCCCGCCTGCATCATGGCCCTGGCCCGCCTTAACCGCCCCGGCGTCTTCGTGTACGGCGGCACCATCCTCCCCGGCATATTCCGGGAAGGCACGCCGGAGGAGAAGAACCTCGATATCGTCTCCGTCTTCGAGGCCGTCGGCGCCCATGCAGGCGGAAAAATCGACGAAGCCGAACTCGTCGAAATCGAAAAACGGGCTATTCCCGGCCCTGGTTCCTGCGGCGGCATGTACACCGCCAATACCATGTCCTCCGCCATCGAGGCCCTCGGCATGAGCCTGCCCGACAGCTCCGCCCGCCTCGCCGTCTCCGAGGACAAAAAGCTCGACGCCAAGGAAGCCGGTGTCGCCGTCGTGAACCTCGTGGAGAAAAACATCCGCCCGCGCGACGTCATGACCCGCAAAGCCTTCGAGAACGCAATCACCGTGGTCATCACCCTCGGCGGCTCCACCAACGCCTGCCTCCACCTCCTCGCCATGGCCCACTCCGCGGACGTGGACCTAAGCCTCGACGACTTCACCCGCATCGGCAAACGCGTCCCTCTCCTCTGCGACCTCAAGCCCAGCGGCAAGTACAACATGTCCCACTTCGTCCGCATCGGCGGCCTACGCCCACTCCTCAAAACCCTCCTCGAAAACGACCTCCTTCACGGCGACTGCCTCACCGTCACCGGCAAGACCCTCGCCGAAAACGTCGCCGACGCCCAACCCTATGCCCCCTACCCCGAAGGCCAGGACCTCGTACGCCCCTTCGACGACCCCATCAAGCCCGATAGCCACCTCCGCGTCCTCTACGGAAACCTCGCCCCCGAAGGCGCCGTCGCCAAAATCACCGGCAAAGAAGGCCTCCGCTTCTCGGGCCAAGCCATCGTTTACGAATCCGAGGAAGCTTCCCTCCGAGGTATCCTCGACGGCGAGGTGCAAGCCGGCCACGTCATCGTCATCCGAAACGAAGGCCCAGTCGGCGGCCCCGGCATGAGGGAAATGCTCTCGCCCACCGGAGCCATCATGGGCAAAGGCCTCGGCAAGGAC
>CAXGVD010000574.1:0-1813 GCA_964012695.1 uncultured Opitutia bacterium | reverse complement strand
GGCCGACGAGATCAACCGCACGCCGCCCAAGACCCAGGCGGCGCTGATGGAGGCGCTCGAGGAGCAGCAGGTCACCGCGGCCGGCAAGAAGTATGAGCTGCCGAGCCCGTTCTTCTGCCTGGCCACCCAGAACCCGATCGAGCAGGAGGGCACCTACCCCCTCCCCGAGGCCCAACTGGACCGCTTCATGTTCCTCATCAAGGTAGACTACCCGTCGAGGGACGAGGAACTAAGAATTTCCAAGGAAACCACCGTAGGTGCTCCGCCCAAGCTAAAGAAGGTCATAACGGGCAAACGCCTGCGCGACTTCCAAGACTTGGTGGAACGCGTCCCCGTGCCCGACCACGTGCACGAACTCGCGGTGGATCTGGTGCGCCGCACGCGCCCAAACTCGGACGAGTCGCCGGCCTGGCTGCGCCGTTGGGTGCAATGGGGAGCCGGCCCCCGGGCCGTGCAGTACCTCATCCGCGGCGCCAAGGCCCGCTGCGTGCTTCACGGCAACTACATGGCGAGCACGGAGGACGTAGAGACCGTGGCCGAACCCGTCCTCTTCCACCGCATCCTCACCAACTTCCACGCCCGCTCCGAAGGCATGGACAGTGCCGAAGTGGTGAAGAAACTCGTTGAGGACACCCGCAAGGAAAATCGCTGACTCAAGACCTCCTAAGCGTCATCGGAATCTCTCCTCCTTCCTTTCGAAGTAGTTTTCCGATTGTACGCACGCGAAGTCAGCAGTCTCCCAAGCGCACGCCCACGAAAACCTCCCCATGAGTCGCCGCCGCAAGTCACAACTGAAGTACTTGGATCGCGAAGCTCTGTCCCGCCTGACCTCGGAGCCACTCCTCACCCCTTTCCCAATGGAAGGAAGCGTGTCGGGCCATCACCGAAGCCCTCACAAGGGATCCAGCGTGGAGTTCGCCGAATACCGGGAATACGTGCCTGGAGAGGATCCGCGTCGATTGGATTGGCGAGTATACGCCCGCTCCGACCGCTACTACCTCAAGGAGTTCGAAGCCGAGACGAACCTTCGCTGCTACCTGGCCTTGGACTGCAGCGGTTCCATGAGTTTCGGCTCTGAGGAACCGAAACTCGAGTACGCCAAGCGGCTCGTCGCCACCTTCGCCTACGTCATCATCGGTCAGGGTGACGCCGCCGGCCTTCTGGCCATTCGCGACAAGAAAAGCCTCGACCTCCCCGCCAAACGCCACCCCTCCCAGGTACAGGACGTCCTCCAAACTATCGCCCCGCTCAAAGCCAAAGGCGCCGCCGCCGTCGCTCCCAAGCTGCACGAACTCGCGGACAGGACTCGCGCCCGTGCCATGGTCGTTATAGTCTCCGATTGCCTGGATGACCCCACCGACCTCCTCGACGCTGTACGCCACCTCCGCTACAACAAGCACGATGTGGTGCTCTTTCACCTCGTAGACCCCCTCGAAGCGGACTTTCCCTTCGAACGCCCCACCCGCTTCGTGGACTTGGAGGGAGCCGGCTCCCTCGTCACCGAACCCGCCGTGGTTCGTGAACAGTACCTGGCCGCCATGAAGAAGCACTTCGACACCCTCGCCCAAGGTTGCCTGCAATGCGAAGCGGACCACCGACAGGTCCGGACGGACACGCCCGTGGCGGACGTCCTCGCTCAATTCCTCGGGGAACGAGCAGGAGGCAAGACGGCGTGACCTTTCTGCAACCACTCGCCCTGTGGGGACTGGCGTTGGCGGCCATCCCCATCATCATACACCTCCTCAACCTTCTCCGCCATCGCTCCCAGCCTTGGGCCGCTACCCGCTTCCTGCTGGAAGCCCGACGCAGTTCC
>CAXGVD010000573.1:0-1813 GCA_964012695.1 uncultured Opitutia bacterium | reverse complement strand
CGAGGTCGGTCACGACGTCGGTGCAGTAGCCGTCGATGCGGCGGCGGCCGTCGGGGAAAATCATGTCGGGGTTGTAGTAGAGGCCTTGGCCGGGGAGTACGGCCCAGTCGTCGTAGCCCTTGGGATTTCCGCGCAGGTGGCTCTTGCCGTAGATTGCGGTCTGGTAGCCGGCCTTTTGGAGGAGCTTGGGGAAGGTCTGCTGGTTCCAGTCGAAGGTATTCCCGTTGTTCATGAAACCGTTCTTGTGGCTGTGCTTGCCCGTCTGGATGACCGCGCGGGAGGGGCCGCAGATGGAGTTCGTGCAAAAACTGTTCTCGAAAAGCATGCCTTGAGCGGCCAGTTTGTCGATGTTCGGGGTAGGGTTGACGGATTTGAGCCAGCCGTCGTAAGCCCCGATGGCGTGTGGGGCGTGGTCGTCCGTGAAGACGAACAATACGTTGGGTCGCTTGTCCTCGGCTACGAGGTAGGATACCATCAACGTCGTGATTAGCAATATTGTGCTTGATGTGGGAAATCTCTTCATGAATTGCTTTTCAAACATTCTTTTCGATCGTTACGAGTTTTTTTTCAGGTATTTTTCATTCAGGGGGATTTATCTCTAATCCTAATTCCCATTCTTTACGCTCAATAATCTTCGGCTTTTGCATTTTCTTGGTTGCCTGCAGTTCGAATTAGCTTGGAATCAAAATTTTTGTCATGAAATCCTCACTATTCCTCCATCTTCCTGGCTTGTTTATTTTCGCCACTTCCTTTGTTAACGCCCAGAAAGTCGATATCAAGATTGACAGTCTCGCCGACCTCGCCGTCCCTCCGGGTTTCGAGAAGGTTGACCAAGAGGTGACCATCTCCACCATGAAGGCACAGATGAAGTACGATGTGCGTTCCTTCAGCGTGAAGCCAGGGGCCAAGGTGAAGGTAATCTTCAAGAACCCTGACGACCTTCCCCACAACCTCATCTTTTGTACTCCCGGCAAGTCCAAGGGCAAAGACAAAGGCAAGGAGGTCGTCGACGCCGTTTTGAAAATGGGCGATAAAGGGGTTGAGAACAACTGGGAACCTAAGGGCCACCCGCGCATCCTCGCCAGTTCCGGCATGGTGCAGCCTCACAAGGAAACCGTATTCTATTTCAAAGTTCCTAAGAAGGAGGGTAATTATCCCTATATCTGCACGTTCCCCGGACATTTTCAGCTCATGAACGGCATGATGGGGGTGTCCAAGATGGCCAACCCCATCACCAACCTTACCTACAAGTTCTACCACGGCAACTGGGACAAGTCGCCAGACTTCTCAAAGCTGGAGCCAAAGAAAACAGGTGTGCTTGCCAACGGGCTATTCGACATCGCTCCACGCGACCGCAACGACAACTTCGGTTTTGTCTTTATTGGTGAAATTGAATGCCCAAAGGATGGGAAATACAATTTCACGACCGCCTCCGACGATGGATCGCTCCTCTTCATTGACGGCAAGAAAGTGGTGAACAACGATGGAGTACATGGAGTGCAGAGTCGCTCAGGCTCCACAAGCCTAAAGGCGGGCAAGCATGTGATAGAAGTTCATTTCTTCGAGAAGGGCGGGGGAGAGGAGCTTTCCGTGGCTTGGTCCGGACCAGGCTTTAAGATACAAGCTCTATCAAAGAGTAAGCCCGGCGGGGGAGGTGGCGGAGCGATCGGCATGCTCATTGAACCTCCCGAGGGAGAGGCTTCCATCTATCGCAACTTTATAGCCGGAGCTGGTCCCAGGGCCATCGCGGTGGGCTATTCCGAAGCCGTCAACTTTGCCTTCGACGCCAACAATTTCCGCGTCGCCATGATTT
>CAXGVD010000572.1:0-1817 GCA_964012695.1 uncultured Opitutia bacterium | reverse complement strand
TTTCCTTCGTTTACCTCGACCGCTTTGCTCGACTCGTCTTGCGGAAGTCGAGACCTATGGGAGAGTCTCAGGCTTCCGCCATGAAGACCCTCTTCGAGTTATGGAAAAAAAGGCCTGCAAAGCTTGATTTGAAGAACGCCAAGATTCCTTGGAACCTGGAGGGAATCAAGGCGCCCGAAGTCTGGCGGAAGGAAAAGGCATTTGGGCGGGGGGTAACCGTGGCGGTAATCGATTCGGGCATTTTACCCACACCTTCACTGGCTCATGCCTTGTGGAAGAATCCTAAGGAGATCTTCAATGGCAAGGACGACGACGAAAACGGCCTGATCGACGACGTTTTCGGGTATGATTTCATATCTGGTGTCGGGTTCGTCGGGGAAACCAACCGGATGATGTCCCACGGCAGCTCTTGCTCCGGGATCATCGCGGGTCGGCCTTCACCGAAAAGCAAGTGGCTGACCGGCGTGGCGCCCGAGGCGGAGTTTATGCTGCTCAAGGGATCCTTTGATTTGCGGGTTCTTGAATACCTCCTCGATCAAGGAGCCGACCTCGTTTCCATGAGCTTTATGATCGTGGGGCGAGAGCTTGGTCACTTGCGGGGCCTGTACCGAAATGCCTTCGAGCACCTCTCCGCCTCGGGCGTCCTCTCTATGGGTGGAGCGGGCAACTTTGGCGCAGGTCCAAGGGCTCAGTCTGCCGGCAAGCAGATCGGCTTGCCCAAGGACGTTCCCTGCGTGGTGGCGGTTGCCGGTGTGAGCAAGGATCTGGCTCCCATTTCCTTCAGCAGCAAGGGGCCTTGTTTCTGGGAAAATGTCGCGTTCTTTTCCGATCACACGAAGGAGAACCCCCTCGGCAAGCCGGATCTGACCGCTTTTCCCACGGGCTACCCGATGTGGACTCATCCTCCAAGCCGACTGACGAAGGCTCGCGGATGGCGGGAGATCAGCGCCGAGGAAGGCGCATCACTGGTCGTGGGTCCCGGCGGGAATTCCTTTTCAGGTCCCCATGGCGTGGGTGTCGCCGCCCTCGTTTGGTCGGTGAATCCCGAGATGAACCCTTGGGAGGTCCATGCGTTGCTGGAGGAAACCGCCGTGGATCTTGGGCCCAAGGGTCGCGACTTTCGGACGGGAGCCGGCTTGCTCAACGCCTTGGCGGCGGTCAAGGCCGCCAGAAAGTAATTGTTGAAACGATTCGCTCAAACAGAAATAGAGCAAGTCCAAGCTCGAAGCGAAGAGGTCCCTAACAATTACCCGCCGGGGCCTAAGCCAAAATACCGTTGATTACCTTGCCGTAGACGTCGGTTAGGCGGAAATCCCGTCCGCTGTAGCGGTAGGTGAGCTGTTCGTGGTTGATGCCGAGTTGGTGGAGAAGTGTCGCGTGGAGATCGTGGACGTGGACGCGGTTCTCGACAGCGTGCATGCCGACTTCGTCGGTAGCGCCATAGGTGAGTCCTCCACGGATGCCGCCGCCCGCCAAAAGCATGGAGAAACCTGTGTGGTGATGGTCGCGACCGGCTTTCTTCTTGTCCTTGTTCTTCCCGACTTGGGAATAAGGCGTGCGACCGAATTCTCCTCCCCAGACGACGAGAGTCTCATCCAGCAGACCGCGGTCCTTGAGATCGCCGAGGAGGGCGGCGGTGGCGCGGTCGGAGTCGGCGCAGAGCTTGCGGTGGCGGTTGTTGTTCTCGTTGTGGGTATCCCAAGGTTGCTTATTACCCTTGTCCACGTAGTAAACTTGCACGTAGCGCACGCCGGCTTCGCATAGGCGGCGGGCCAGTAGACAACTCTGCCCAAACTTGGTCTTGCCGTAGCGTTCAC
>CAXGVD010000571.1:0-1833 GCA_964012695.1 uncultured Opitutia bacterium | reverse complement strand
CTCCCCTCAAAGCAACCCCCGCCACTACGGCCAAGGCTTCTTTCATCGCCCCTACAAAGGCCAAGTCCGCGAATGGAGCGCCGTCACCGCCGCCTGCTGCGCCTGCCGCCGGGATCTCTTTCTCGACCTCGAAGGCTTTGACGAAGCCTACATCAACGGTTGCGAAGACGTAGACCTCTGCCTCCGCATGGCCGAGCGTGGTCTCCGCCATTACGTAGTCCATGACAGCGTGGTCCTCCACGTCAAAGGCGCCTCCGAAGGCCGCAAACTCCATAACGACCGCAATGCCCGCCTGCTCCTTGAACGTTGGGGCGAAAAAATCCGCGCCGGCCAAGCCCGCCGCGACCAACTCCCCCACGCCCGCACCTACCTTTTCCGCGGTCTCACACGCCCTTGGGCCTGCCATGCCGGGAAACTACTCGAAGCCCTGTTGATTTGGCTCAGAATCAAGCGCCTGTGAGGAGGGGCGCCGCGCCAAATGACCGCGAGCTTCAGGTTTCAAAGCTTGCTTTTGGCGTAGGCGAGGGCTTCGGCGATTTGGTCTAGGTCTTCTTCCGTGTGGGAGGCGGAGATGGCGGTGCGCACCAGGTCCTTGCCGGGAGGAACGCCGGGGGCGATGGAAATGATGGTGAAGATGCCTTTCTCCAGCAGGGCTTTCCAGAAGAAATACACCTTTTCCTTTTCGCCGAGGACGATTGGGACGGCGGGGGTTTCGCTGTCCCAGACGTCGAGGTCTAGGTCGTCCAGGATGGCTCGGTAGCGGGCGAGGTTGGCTTGGAGGCGGGCGTGGTGTTCCGGTTCCTCCCGCATGATTTGAAGGGCGGCTCGGGCGCAGGCGGCGGCTACGGGAGAAAGTGCGGCGGAAAAGATGGTTTGCTTCGAGTGACTGCGGAGAAAGTCGACGGCTTCCCTGGTGGACGCTAGGAAACCGCCCGTGGAGGCGAAGGCCTTTGAGAAGCTGCCGCAGAGGACGTCGATTTCGTCGGTCAGGCCGAAGCGGGAGGCGGTGCCGCGTCCTTGCTCGCCGTGGACGCCGAGGCCGTGGGCGTCGTCCATGACGAGGAAACAGTCGAACTCCCGAGCCACTTCCGCGAATTCGGGAAGCTTGGCGACGTGGCCCTCCATGGAGTACACGCCTTCGAGCACGAGGATTTTGGCGAGATCGCGTGCCTCGTGGGCGAGGATTTCGCGAAGGTGTTCGGGGTTATTGTGTGAGAAGCGTTCGCAGCGGGCGTCGGAGAGCCGTATGCCGGACCAGAGGGAAGAGTGGAGGTTTTTATCGGCGAGGACGAGGTCCTTGCGGTCGGCGAAGCCTTCCACGGCGGCTGAGCAGGCGAGGTATCCGGCGGAGAAGACGTGGCAGGCTTCCTTGCCGAGAAAGTCGGCCAGTTCCTCCTCCAGTTCGAGGTGATAGGCGCGTCCGCCGTTGGCCAGGCGGGCTCCGGTGGAGGAGGACCCCCAACGTTCCAGAGCTTCGCGGCCAGCTTCCAACACCTTGGGGTGGTGGGTGAGGCCGAGGTAGTCGTTGCTGGAGAGCATGAGGTACTCCCGTCCTTCCCGGACTACGCGGGTGCCGCTTTGGCTTTCAAAGGCGTGGTAGTAGACGTCGTACTTCAGCCTGAGGCGGGTTGATTCGTCCGAGCGAATCCGTCTCCGTACGGGATTTTCGTCCTTCTTGAAAAAAGGCAAGGCCATGAATGCGCAGGATAGAGACTGCGCGGACGGGGGGAAGGGTAAAAGCCCGAACCCTCGGCTACTTCGTGCGTTTGATGACGTGGAAGCCGAAGTTGGTTTCCACTACTTCCGAAACGGCTCCGACTTCCAAGGCGAAGG
>CAXGVD010000570.1:0-1833 GCA_964012695.1 uncultured Opitutia bacterium | reverse complement strand
GTGAGCAAAACTTCGCTTATGCGGGTCATTGGGAGTACGGCGTTTTTTCCAAGTTGCGGGGTGGAACCGTGGGCGGCGCGTCCACGGGTTTCTAAGCGAAGCCATAGGTTGCCCTTATGGGCGGTCACGACCTGAAGCAAGGTCGGTTCGCCGGCAATCGCAAGGTCGGCTTTGGGCCCGCGTTCGCCTAGCCGGCGGGATCCTGCTTGGCACCATTCCTCATCCACTAGGCCTGCGAAGACGATTTCGGTGTGGGCGGGTCTTGCTTTTGGGGAGTCGGAGGCGAGATCCAGCAGGGCTTGAAAAAATGAGGCGATTGAGCCTTTGGTATCGCAAGCTCCCCGTCCGTGGAGTCGGTTCTTACTGATGCGAGGTCTGAAGTGTTTTTCCTCCGCAGGTACTACGTCCATGTGCGGAGCTAGTAAGATACGGTGTTTTACTTTGCCAGTTGGGAGCAGGCGGACGAGCAAGTTGCGTCGGCCTGGCAGGACGGCTTGGCGGGAAACGGAAAGTCCTCGTTTGACGGCAAGGTCGCTAAGGAATTCGGCTACCCGTTCCTCGCCGGCCAAGTCCGGGCGGTCTGGGAGGAGAGAAGGGTTTACGCTCGGGCGAGCAACAAGTTCCCGCAGTAACTTGACGACGGGTGCAAGAGAGGGCACGAGTTTAGTTCAATTCCCTAATTTGCAAGTTCCTGAAATCGATGCCCATGTTCCTGTTGCCGTGGAGCTGGATGCCGATGGGACCTTCGGGTATGGCGGAGGCGGACTCGTAGTTCATAACTTCTTCTCCTTGCAACCAGACGGTGTACTTTTTCCCCATCGCTCGGATGCGTACTTGGTTCCAGTCCTTTGCTTTAAGGAGCTTCTTAATGTTCTTGGCTTCCACAGGGTAACCTTTCCCCGGAATGTAGGGGGAGCAGGTCATATCCCGCTTGAGGGAGCCGGATATGCCGATTTGTATTTGGTCCCGGTTGCGGATGTGGACACCGGAGTCAACCGTGCCTTCGCCAAAGCGGAAGTCGAACTCAATCACGAAGTTCTTGTATTTCTTCTCGGTCCAGAGCACGGAGCCTTTTTTCCTTGGCCCACTGCGAATTTCCAAGACGCCGTCTTTTATCTTGTACCAACCGACTTTTTCGTTGCCAGCAGGAACTTTCCATCCCGTCAAATCCTTTCCGAGAATAGGTTTCATTGGAGTTAGATTAGGCAAATCGACTTTCTTGGTCTTGGCAGTAGCGAGCGAAGCCATGAAGAGAAAGGAAATAGCGTAAATAAGGAGGAAGCGCATAATTTTCATTGGAATGGGATGGGTAAGGTTTATGAACAGCGAAGGCTTATTTTTTAAGCATAAGCTATTTAGTTTTCGAAGCGGTAGAGATGAGTCTTGGTGCGGATCAGCAGGGAATTCCCGACTACAGCGGGTGAGGCCATGCTGCCGGCATCCAGCTTGTTGTGGGCGAGAATTTTAAACTCCTTGTCGGCGGCTACTACGGGAAAGTCGCCGCCTTCGGAAGAAAAGTATAGGCGACCACCTGCGTGGACGGGAGAAGCAGCGTATTGACCTTTGCCGCCGAGGCGCTCGGCCCAGTGGATTTCCCCTGTTGCAGGATCAGAGCAGGATACCACACCTTCGTCCGAAATCATGAAGAGCAGTCCGTTCAATAGGATGGGGGAGGATTTCTTTGGAACGACTTTACGTCGATTCCAAGCCACATGAGTGTCATCCACATCGCCTTTGCCTCCGGGACGGATGGCGGACATGGAGCCCATGCCGCTGAAGACATAGACGAGTCCGTTGCGGTAGATGGGTCGAGAGGAGGCGTTCATCCCTCCG
>CAXGVD010000569.1:0-1850 GCA_964012695.1 uncultured Opitutia bacterium | reverse complement strand
AGCCCCGCGCTAAGGCGCTCCACGTCTCCCGTCGCCAAGACCTGGGTCTCCACGTCGTACTTCTCCAAGTTAAAGAGAGAGAGCAGTTTGCCGCGCGTTTCGTCGAACCGGCCTTCCGCCTCCTCGTCCTCTCCCAGCGGAAGGGAGAACAGCTTGACGGGGACGGAACAATGCGCCTCGAAGGCGGCGGCGGTCAAAGTCTCTTCGTGAAGGAGGAAGGCGACCGTAGGCTTAGGAAAAATCTTGCCGAACAAGGAAATGAAAGACGGCAACACGCGTCGAAAAACCTCCAGATTCTGCCAGCCGAGTTGCCTCAGCTTGACCTGCGAAGCCCCATAGATGATAACGCGCCCGTCCTCCGGTTGCCCGTGGCACCCCCACGCCAACTGGTCTACGGGGAAAGGCGAAAGCCCCTCCTCCCTCAGGCATTGTTCGGCGAAGGGAAGCAGGTCCTCGGGGTCAAGGTTGGCTGGAACTTCCACCGTCTCGCAAAAGAAATGCTCGCCGGGAATGCGAAGGACAACTTCGCGAAGTTCGGCGGCGGGTACTTCAGAAGACGGGGCGACCCACTCACCCTTATTGTTTACCAAGGCATCCGCGGGCAAGGAACCGGAAGGACCCTCGCCGTCCTCGGGGACGATCGGGTCAGGGTGTTCTTCCATGAGGTTCGACTCCATCGGCAGTGGGCATTGTGGCAATAACTTCTCGCGTACGCGCATGAGGCACACAGCGGTCGTAACGAGTTCGGGCCGCCTTCGCCTACCACGCGAAATGAACTACCCATTAAAGCTTGGCGGCGGGCCTCAGTCCACCAAATTCTCGTTTTCCCGCAGGGCAATGATGCGAAACGGATATTGGAGCTTGGCGAAGCCCGGGTCCAGTGGCCCCCTCCGCTTGCCTCCACGGGTGGTGGCGCCTCCCGTGGTGTTGGGGACGCGCGGAGCAGGGCTGGTCCGGGGACCGCCTGCGGGGTTGCCCGCAGTGGGAATCCGCCCGGCGGAAGGCCCGCCCACCTCCACAACCGCGTGCAGCCGAAAATTCGCCACGCCCTTGCTCACCTCAACGTGGATACGGAACACCCGACACTGCGCCCCCAGCCTCAGGTTGCGCTTGCCCCGAAGGTGATCGGCGAGACGGGGGTCGCTCAGGGAACGGAAAAACGGTTCCCCCGAACTCTGCTCGCCCGCAAGGATTTCCCGCAGTTCTTCGTAGGCTCGGTCATCGTCCCCGCACAGGAAGCGAAGAAGGAATTCGGAAGCCGTGTTCACGTTCAAGGGGTACTGGTTGTGAAAGGAAACGAGGGAGCGGAAGTTGCGGAAGTTCGCAGTCTCGGCACCGCCTTGGTCAAAGAACAGCCCACTTCCCTCGGGATCGTCCTCCTCATAAGAAAACCCCTTGATCATACGGAACTCCTCGAAGCTCTGCACTGGCGTATTGGGGGCGTAGTAGGGCGGGTCGAGCTGTTCGTAGTGGTCGTCCGATTCAGCCCCCTCGTCCCGCTCGTCATCGTTCTTGTCCTGCCAGTCCAACAAGGCGTCCCGGTACGGCTCGCCGTCCCGCTCGTCCACGAAGTCCTCATCCTCCGCCGCCATAACCGCGAACAAGGCCTGCAAATCCTTCTCGTCGAAGGTTTCGAAAGGCACCTTGCCCGTCTCGTCCTCGATCGTCACCTTCCATCGGACGTTGGGCTCGGGCGACTCGATTTCAGCGTAATTCAGCGGACTCCCCCACCCTTGCGAAGGAGCGAACAATTGCTTCTCCACCAAGGCCCACTCGTTCAAGGCACCGAGAGAAATCTCCAAGGCGGAGTAGGCGTGAAGCCGGAGATCGTCCCGCTTGTGGTACTGGAC
>CAXGVD010000568.1:0-1851 GCA_964012695.1 uncultured Opitutia bacterium | reverse complement strand
GAGCCGCCGTACTCATCAAAGTGGACACGGGCGAACTCCTCGCAATAGCCGCCAAACCGAATTACGACTTGAACCGCCTAACCCCCCGTATATCCCAAGCCACTTTCGAAGATGTAAACAGACGAGAAGCTTGGCTCCCCCGAGCCATACACCCAGGCTACGCTCCCGCATCCACCTTCAAACTCGTAACCGCAATCGCAGCCCTGCGAGCCGGGGCCATTGTCCCGACGGAAACCATTGGCCTGTGCGACGGCATCTACAAAGGCATGAAGTGTCACGTCCACCCCAGCCGCCACGGCGAAATGGACCTGATCAACGCCCTTTCCCAGAGCTGCAACGTATTCTTTTTCCGCACTGGCCAAGCCATTGGACACGAGGCCCTCATCGCCGAAGCCAAGCGCTTCGGCATGCACGAACAACCAGAGCTGGAAGTCCCATCCGTGCCCGACGACCCCATCGTCCCCGACCCCGCTTGGAAGCGCAAACAAATCCGCGAAGACTGGAAGCTGGAGGACACCTTCAACCTCTCAATCGGCCAAGGCGGCCTCCGTATCAGCCCACTGCGCATGGCCTGCTTCACCGCCTCCCTCGCCCGAGGTGAAACCCGCACTCGCCCCACTCTCCTCCACCGCCCCCCCGGCTCCAAACCGAACCACGGCGGCACCCCAATCGGGCTACCTCCCGAACTGCTCGCCTCCGTCATCGAGGGCATGAGGAAATCCGCCTCCGTGGGCACCGCCCGACGCGTCAAGGTGGAAGGCATCTCCATAGCGGGAAAGACTGGCACAGGAGAGTGGCGAAACCACAACATGACACTGAACCTGGCCTGGTTCATCGGCTTCGCTCCCGTCGAGAACCCACAAGTCGCCGTAGCTGTCCTCATCGAGGGCGTCGTGCCGCAGGACAACATCCAAGGCGGCCTCACCGCCACCCCCGTCGCCCAAAAAATCCTCCAAGCCTACTTCGACCGGCAAAACCGGCTCGCCTCCGGAAACTAAACCGGTTTTTTCTATCTCCACTCCCTTCTCTCGAAACCAAGCCCTATCCGAAAACCCTCAATCCACTCCTTCCCATGGTCGCAACGCCCTCCACCATGCTTCCGCTCGGCACGGAAGCTCCTGCCTTCTCCCTGCCGAATGTCACGGACGGCTCCACCGTCTCCCTCCACGACTTCCCCGACGCCAAGGCCTACCTAGTCGCCGTACTCTGCAACCACTGCCCCTATGTTGTCCACCTCCGCGATTCCTTCGCCAGCCTGGGCAATGAAGCCCTGGACCGAGGTACCGCCGTCTTCGCCATCTCCGCCAACGACGTGGACAACTACCCCGCCGACGCCCCCGAGCTCATGGCCAAGGAAGCCCGCGAAGCCGGCTACCGCTTCCCCTACCTCTACGACGAAACCCAGGAAACCGCAAAAGCCTATAAGGCCGCCTGCACGCCAGACTTCTTCCTCTTCGGAGCCGACCGCAAGCTTGCCTACCGCGGCCAATACGACGACTCCCGGCCTGGTTCCGACTACCCCGCCAGTGGCACCGACCTAAGGGCTGCCCTCGACCACGTCCTCGCCCGTCGACCCGTCCCCGAACCCCACAAGCCCAGCCTCGGCTGCAACGTGAAGTGGAAACCCGGAAACGCCCCTGAGTACTTCGGCTAAGATCCCAAGCCCTCGCCCTCCACGCCTCGAATTCGCCCCCTAGTACATTGTACTAGTCCTCGTAGCTCGTACTCGACAAACTGCAGCAGGCCCGGACAAGCAGGCCTAAAGGCGAAAGTTACTTCGTCGTCATGACGTAGACGCCATCCCAATCGTCGCCGGGCGGGTTATCCTTCATGACTTGGCAACGGTCGATG
>CAXGVD010000567.1:0-1860 GCA_964012695.1 uncultured Opitutia bacterium | reverse complement strand
ACCATGACCTACGCCCCCGCCTCGTTCTCCGTCGCTCGGGTCTGCAAGGTGGCGGAGCGAATGCTTTTCACGTGTTCGAGAAAGTTGTCGGTGAAGACGGCCCGCAAGTCGTTCTCGAACTCTTCCCGATACTCGGCGAGGAAATCGAGCGTCTTGTCACGTCCCCGGAGCCACCACCAATAGCGGTTGCGCTTGTCGCGCAGGAAGTTGGCCTCCCGCAAGATGCGCAGGGCCCGTTTGTGTCCCGGATATCCGCTCGATGGCATTTGGACGAGCACGTACTCGGTGGAGCCTTCCACCTCAATGGGGCTGCCCCGATAGTCGAGCCAAGCTTCCTCGGAAGGCGTGTCGTCTTCCTCCTCGTCGTTATTCCTACTCTCCGAAGCCACCTCCACCCGTTGGGGTGTGTCCCGGACGGCTTCGGCCTTTTCCTCTTCCACCAGTTCGGAGACCCCAATGAGTCCGAGTTTGCCGTTCCTCGCCTCTTGCCAAGGAATTGAAATCTTTGGAGTATCGGCAAAGAAGAAAGCAGTCTCCCCACGAAGCAACTCCACCATTTCCGCCAGCTGCTTCTTGTCCAACTGAAGAAACGCCCCCACCTCGCCCCCGCACAGTCGGGACAAGGCGAAGGCCGCCGCCCGATGAGCGTCCGGCAAGGCGGCGAAGGTGGCGGCCCCGGCCCTCTCGGGAGAAACGGGCTTCCCGTCCCCAAGGTCCACCTCCACCTTCACGGGAACGGCGTTCCGTTGCACGCAAGCTGCCAAAGTGGGCGGCAGAAGGATACGAAGTTTCATGGTGAAGAGGGAGAGAGCTGGTCTTATGACATGGAGGCGTCTTGCGGTTACATAAGCGAACAAGTAGCTTGGGGATCATGTTGACCAGCGTCCACAAGACAAGCATCCGTAGAAACCCGTTTGTGACGGGTTGCCAACCGAGCGGGAGGAAAGCCCCGGTGGTTCAAGGCTTCGAGCCGGGATGCGCGGTAGGGGGCGCGACCGAAACCAAGCGTCCTCCCCGGTTCGTCCGGGAATACTGGCCGAGCAAGGCCTTGGAGTCATCTCCGCCGGGCCGGGAGAGACGCGTAACCGTTAAAGGAAACGTGTCCCATGGCCACCGTCAAAGCATCCGCCTCCGCGAACACGCGGAAAAAGACAACCAAAGCCGCCAAGGCTAAAACCACTCGCAAGAGAACTTCGGCTGCCCCCAAGCTCAAGCCGCCCGCCAAGCCCAAGCCGTCTGGCGGCCTTCTTACCAAGTCCCTCGGTCTGGAGGGTTGGGAACGTCTGGAGCCGGTCATTCTCGCCTCCCTCGCCTCGGAGGAGCCGCTCTTGTTGGTAGGGCGTCACGGGGCGGCCAAGAGTTTTCTCTTGGAGCGCTTGGCTGAAGCCCTCGGCTTGGAGTTTCGCTTCTACAACGCCAGCTTGGTCAACTTCGACGACTTGGTCGGCTTTCCCGTTCCCGAGGAGGACAAGCGCTCCCTCCGCTACATCGGGACTCCCACCGCCATCTGGGACGCCGAGGTGGTGTTTCTGGACGAAATCAACCGCACCAGGCCGGAACTACAGAACAAGCTCTTCCCCATCGTCCACGAACGTCGGGTGCAGGGAGTGAAACTGGACAAGCTGCGATACCGTTGGGCTGCAATGAACCCGCCGCCGAACGAGGACGACGACGGGGAAGCCTATCTAGGGGCGGAGCCGCTCGACCCCGCCCTGGCCGACCGCTTCGCCTTTCTTCTGCCCGCTCCTGAGTGGGGCGAATTGAGCAAGGATGAGAAACGGCGCATTCTTGGCGATCAGTTCGGCGGCCGCCACGAATTCAAGGTGAAGCCGCAGGTACTGGTGGCGGAGACGCGCCGAG
>CAXGVD010000566.1:0-1861 GCA_964012695.1 uncultured Opitutia bacterium | reverse complement strand
AGAACGAATAGTCTTGTTTCAGGAAGCCGTTCGGAGGCGAAAACGTTCAAGGGCGGGCTCAACGAGTTCGCGGGCGAGGTGTGCGAAATCATAGCCCGAGCAGGCAGCGCTTTTGGGCAGAAGACTGGTAGCTGTCAGGCCGGGAAGGGTGTTCACTTCGAGGAAGTGGGCGTGACCGTCTTCGCAGACGATGAAGTCCACGCGGGCGAAGTCCCGGCACCCACAGGCTTCGTAGGCGAGGCCCGCGAAGTTCTTCACTTCTTCCTCCACTTCCCATGGGAGGACGGCGGGCGAGCGGTACTCGGTCTGTCCGGATTGGTACTTGCGCTCGTAGTCGTAAACGCCGCCCTTGGGGATGACTTCCACGATGCCGAGGGCCTTGCCCCGCAGCACACCAACGGTCAGTTCCCGCCCGAACACGCGGCGCTCGACCAGCCACTCTCCCGACTCGATTGCACTGAGGGCTCGGCGCAATTCCTCTTGGCCGGAGACCATGCGCAGGTCCACGCTGCTACCTTGATCGATGGGTTTCAAGACTAGTTCGTTTCCGAGGGCGTCCGTAATTTCGAAAGCAGAAAGATCGGGAGGGGCGGAAAAGGCAAGGCCGGGAGAGACGCGAACACCCGCCCGCTCCACTTGCTGCTTGGCCAGTTGCTTGTTCATGCAGAGGCGGCTGGAATCGGCGTCGCTTCCGGCGTACACGACTCCGCGTTCCTCCAAGAGACGCTGCAGAGTGCCATCTTCGCCGAAGGTCCCGTGAATGGCGGGAAAGACTATGGTCTCCGAACCGCTCAGATCGGGGGGCAGGTCGGTTTGCTCCAAGTCCACGAGAGAGACGCCGTAGCTGTCCCTCAATACGGCGCTCAAGGCCATGCCGGTGTCCAGCGACACCTCGCGTTCCGCTCCCACGCCGCCCGAGAGGACGGTGATTTCAGGCACAGATTCTTCCTTCATGTTTCCCAAACAGGTTCCCGCTTCCCATTCGCCACCACGGCGCGGACTCTCTCGATTCAGTTCAAGGCGTCCTCCCAGCTCTTTCCCATCAAAGTGACTTCCGGTTCGAGGCGTACGCCGCTATCTTCCCGCACGCGTTCGCGTACGTGTCGTATTAGGGTGATAACCTCCTCGGCGGTGGCGCTACCATTATTGACGATGAAATTTGCGTGCACGTTCGAAACGGTGGCTCCACCGAAGCTTTCACCCTTGAGGCCGGAGTGGTCGATGAGCCTTCCGGCGGAGTCGCCGGATGGGTTCCGAAAGATGCAACCGGCGCTGCGCTCGCGAGGTTGGGAGGAGCGGCGGAGGCGGGCGAAATCGTCTATCCGACGGCGTACTGCGGTCTTGTCCGCTCGTCCAGCGCCCCGAAGGCGGGCCCGGATGGCGATGCCTTTCTCGGCCTCAGAGCAACTGCGGTAGCCGAAATCAAGAGCGGAACGTTCCACCGCAAGTAAACGTCCGTCGGGCATGAGGAAAGTGACGCTCTCCACCAAGCTTTCGGTTTCCTCGCCCATGGCTCCAGCGTTCATCCGCAAGGCGCCGCCGAGGGTTCCCGGTATGCCTTCGAGGAACTCGAAGCCCACGAGACCGTGTTCGCAGGCGACGCGGCAAATCTCCTTGAGTCGGGAGCCCGCGCCGACCAAGAGGCCATCCTCCCCTGCGGGCTCGATTTCCTTCCAGGGTGAACCAGTAAGGCGGACGACGAGACCGTCGAAACCATCGTCCGGGACGATCAGGTTGGAGCCCCGCCCCATGACGAAGAAGGGGAATTCGAAAAGGGAACAGGCTTCCGCCAGTTCGCGAAGGTCCTCGGGACGGGCCGGTTCAGCGTAGGCCCGAGCGGAACCGCCAACGCGCAAGGTGG
>CAXGVD010000565.1:0-1863 GCA_964012695.1 uncultured Opitutia bacterium | reverse complement strand
GACCAGTCGCTACGAGCACAAGGTCAGCGGCAGTTTCGCTTTTTTCACCATCAAGGGAATAGGTCACGGCCTTCTCGCCAATGGCTTCCACCTTCGCCCCCAGCCGGAAGGTCACGCCCTTTTTCTCCAGTTCGGTGCGGAGGACGGCAGCCACTTCGGCATCCATCGCCGGGCAAATCTCGGGCAGCGCTTCAAGCACAGTAACGGGCACGCCGACCGATGCAAAGAAGCAAGCGAACTCGCAACCGATGACGCCACCGCCCACCACGACCAAGCTCTCGGGCAAGGACTCCACGTTCAGGATGCCCGTGGAGTCGACCACGTGGGAGGCATCGATTCCCGGAATGGGCGGGGCCGAGGGCGAGGAACCCGTGCAGACGAGGACATTTTCGGCCTCGTAGGCTTGGCCGTCCACGTTCACGGTCGGCCCGCTCGACAGGACGGCCTCACCGAAGACCGTCTCAACCTTGCTCTTCTTCATGAGCCCGGCAATACCCTGCCGCATGGTATCCATCACCTTCGTCTTGTGGGCGTTGGCCTTCTCCAAATTGAAGCTAACGCCGTCCGCCTCAACTCCGAAGGTTTCGCCGTGCTTGGCGTGGTAAAAAGTCTTGGCCGCCTGCAGAAGCGTCTTGGAGGGCACGCAACCCTCGTTCAGGCACACCCCGCCCAGCTTTTTGCCTTCCACCAGCAGGACCTTGAGGCCCGCGCCACCGGCTCGTTTCGCCGCCACGTAGCCGGCGGGGCCGGCTCCGATAATCGCCAAGTCGTACTTCACTGTTTCGAGTCTCCTTCTTCGTTGTCGGCGTCTCCGCCGGGATAAGTTTCAAGAGCCTCCACCAAGTCCTTGAGAAAGCGGGCCGCAGGGGCGCCGTCCAAGGCCTGGTGGTCGATGGTCAAGCTAAGAGCGATGCTCTCTACGAACTTCACCTCGCACTCCTCGCCCCTCACGGGCTTGAGCGAGATGCCGCCCACCCCGAGGATGCAGACCTCGGGCACGTTCAGCACGGGCGTGAAATGCTCCACCCCGAGCATCCCAAGATTGGTTAAGGTGAAGGTGCCTCCCGTGAGCTGGTCGGGCTCGATCTCGCCGTCCCGGCAAGCCTCCGCCAAGGAACGAATCGACATGGACAACCCGGAGAGCGACTTGCAGCAAGCACTCCTCACCACAGGCACCATCAACCCGCGCGGTGAATCGACCGCCACACCGAGGTGTACCTCCTCGAACCGGGCCACACGGTCGCCCAAGAAATGGGCATTCACATCGGGATGCCGCAAAATCGTCGTTACCAAGGCGTGGGCGAGGACGTCGTTCAAGGATACCTTTTCGCCCGCCGCCTTCTTGGCCTTGCGGAAAGCTTGGGCGGCGGAAGCGTCAAAGGACGAATTGAGTGTCAACTGGGCCGTCCCCCGCAAGGACGCCATCATTCGATCGGCCACTACCTTGCGGATGCCCTTCACAGGAATTACCTCGGCGCCCTCGACGGCACCCGGTTCCAGCATATCCCCCGCCAGGGCCATGCCCGCCAAGCCCTTGCCACGGGCGGGAGGTTCGAGACCCAAGCGAGCCGCCTCCACCGCCGCGCCCGTCAGGCGCGGACGACCATCCATGACGGCTTGCACGTCGCGCTCGATGACGCGCCCCTCGGGCCCTGTGCCCACCAAGCTCTCGGGGTCGATGCCGACGGACTCCGCCAAGCGACGTGCCCGAGGACTCACCCCCGCCGTGCCCCCGCCCGAAGGCCCAGACGCAGCAGGAATCGCG
The DNA here is from genome assembly GCA_964012695.1 of uncultured Opitutia bacterium. Taxonomy (GTDB): domain Bacteria; phylum Verrucomicrobiota; class Verrucomicrobiia; order Opitutales; family Seribacteraceae; genus CAXGVD01. The sequence continues at coordinate 98 of CAXGVD010000565.1, read as the reverse complement.
ACTGCTTCGGTGGAAACCGGATCCGCTCCCGGTGCAAGTTCGGCAGCCGCCGCCTCAGCCACAGGTTGAGCGGAAGCGGAAGCCGGGGGCGCTGCCTG
>CAXGVD010000564.1:0-1870 GCA_964012695.1 uncultured Opitutia bacterium | reverse complement strand
GCTTGTCCGTCTCGGCGTACTTGCGGGTGAGGGAGTCGGAGAGGTAGGGGTCGAAGAGCAAGAAGGAATCGCGCCACTTCACCAGAAACCCGCTCTGCCCGAGCCACCAAAGAAAGAAGTGCTCGTCCGAGCGAGCGTCACGCGCGTCAGCCAAAAAGGCGTCGTCCCGGAGAGCGGGTGTTTTCATGCCATTCCCAAATCGTTGCGGACTCGGCGACAGCCCTCGGCGAGGTTTGCCAGCTTTTGCTTGGCGGCCCAACGGGCGGTTTGGCTGAGGCCGCAGTCGGGGGCGAAGGAAAGTTTGTCGGCGGGGGCGTGCTCGAGACAGAGCTTGATGCGCTCAACCACGTCCTCGGGGGTTTCGACGTAGTAGCTTTTGACGTCGATGATGCCGACGGCGACGTCCTTGCGCTCGGCGATTTCGGCGATGCGCTCGATTTCGGCGAACTCGCGGTTGGCCATTTCGACGTGGATTTCGTCCACGGTGAAGTCGAGGAAGTCCGGCAGCATGGGAGCGATTCGACGGTAGCCGACGGCGTGGCCCTTGTAGTTGCCGAAGCAGAGGTGGGAGCTGAGGCGGGTTTTGCCGACGACGGGCTCGACCGTGCGGTTGAAGATGTCGACGAACTGCTTGGGGTCGGACTTGTATGCGTAGCAACTCATGGAGGGCTCGTCCACGGTCAGTTCTCGGCAACCGGCGGCGACAAGCTTTTCCAGCTCCTCCCGGACGAAGGGGAGGAGGGCCTCGGTGATGGCCAGGCGGTCGGGGTATCGGGCATTGGGGAGGAGGCGACCGCTTAGGGTGAAGGGGCCGGGCACGGAAGCTTTCAGGACGGGGGCATCGGTCTTGCCCGCGAGAAGTGGAGCGGCGATTCGCCTTAGGCGCTCGAACTCCTCCACGGCGCCGAGGCCGCGGGGGGCTCGCAGTTCGTCCGTGATTTCGTGTTTGCCGCGCTGGTCGTGGGCGGGCGGACCGAAACGGCGCGGCGGGGCGCTCTCCATGGAGATGCCTTCGAGAAAGCCGTAGAAGGAAAGGTTGAAGTCGAGACGGGTTTGTTCGCCGTCGGTGACGACGTCGAGGCCGGCGGCCAATTGGTCGGACAAGGCGGCGGCGACGGCGTCCTCCTGGGCTTCCGCCACGTCGGCGGGCCCGAAGGCGTCGAGGTTTTCGGAGACGTGCAGCAACCACCCGGGAAAAGGGTAGCTGCCGATGACGGTGGAGCGAAGGGGACGATCTTTCACGAAGCGTTTTCCTTTCCAAGGTTTTCGTAGAGCCGGGCGAGGAGACGGGAATGTTCGTCGTAGGCGGCTTCGAAAATTTCGGCGGCGCGTTCCTTGCCCACTCGGCAGACGGCGGCGAGGGCCTTGGGAGGGCGGCCCGCGGCGGTGAGGAGTCGGGCGACCTCCGCCTTCACCGCGTTGACCACGAGACAGCCGCCCACGGTGGAACCGGGCGAGACGGGGAGGTCCAGTCCGTCCACCTGCACCATGGCGTCTCCGGCGGGTGCTCCGGTGTCCAGAACGAGGTCGGCGAAATCGACGAGCTTCTTTCCGTCCGCCCGCTTGCTTTCGCTTGCCTCCACGTGGGTCTTGCTGACGAGGGCGACCATCCGGACGCCGCGCCTTCGAAATTCCTCGGCCACCTCGATGGGGACGATGTTGCAACCCGAGGAGGAGACCACGAAGGCGGAGTCCTGCTCGGAACAGTCGAAATTGCGCAGGATGCGCCCGGCCAGGCCCGACACGTTTTCCAGAAACATGGCTTGACGCTGGCCGTTGGCGCCGACGACTTGTGTATGGTGCGTGAGGGATAGCTCCACGATGGGGTTGAAGCCGGGGAAGGAACCGTAACGGGGCCAGAATTCCTCCA
>CAXGVD010000563.1:0-1879 GCA_964012695.1 uncultured Opitutia bacterium | reverse complement strand
AGAAGTAGCCTTTTTTGTCGGTTTCGCCGAAGACCTCGGTGAAGGAGCCGCCGGGGGTTCCCGCGGTGGTGGAGTTTTCATCGGAGTCGGGTTCGCCGTCGCCGTCCTCGTCGCGGAAAGCCCAGACGAAGGCGTTGCCGAGGGCTTCGTCCTTGGTGGAGCCGGTCCTGTGGTCGCGCTTGGGGAAGAGAACGCGACCGGAGACGTTGGCCCCGGTGAGGACTAGGGAGACGGACTTGTTTTCGTCGGCGGGGAGTGTGAGCTTGTGTTGGGCAGAGGGGCGGAAGCCGCGGAAGGTTTCGGAATCGAAGGGGGGCTCGGCCTGTACGACCCAGCGTCCCGGGGGTAGGTTCTTGAGTTCGAAGGAGCCGTCGGAGCGGCTTTCGTACTGGTCGATCCAGAGGAGGTAGTCCTCGGTATGGGCGATGAGGCGGGCCTTGGGGACGGAGGTGCCGTCAGAGGTGGCGACTTGTCCCTTTACGGAAGAGCTGGCGGGCAGGGTGGGGGCTCCGGGTTCGGCGGCATCGTCGTCTAGCATCCACTTGAAGCCGAAGCGTTCGGCCTCGTTGGTGGCGTGAGCGGTGAGGGTGGCTTTGCCGAGGTCGGTGGCGTTGCCGTCCGTGACAGTTATGGAGGCGGCTTGGCTCCACTCCACCCCGGACCAAGCGACGTTGCCCGATTCGTCGAGGGTGCGGTAGGCTTCTTCGTAGCCGTCCGCGCCAATCAACAATTTGTAGGAGCCTCCGGGTACCTTGAGTACGTAGGAACCGTTGAAGTCGGCGGCTTCGAAGGGTTTAACGGTGCGGACGTGGGGAAAGCGGACTTCGCCGTTCTCGTCTTCGGCGCTTTGGAGGTCGAACCATGCGTACTTGACGGGGGCGGAGTTGTTGGCGTCGAGTACTTGTAAGGTGATGGTGGCGGAGGGGCGGGCTTGGAGGACGAAATCGACGCCGGTGAGGCCGGTGGCGTTCACCTCCGCGGTGGAGCCGGCGGAGAACTCGCTTGCTCCTGCGACGTTGCCCGCGAGGTAGTAGGCGGGGAGAAGGGAACCGTCGAACCTCTCGGCCCGGATTTTGTAGGAGCCAGCGGGGACTTTGGCGGTGAAGGCGCCGGTGGGGGAGCCGTTGGCGTCGTGAGCGAAGTGCAGCTCGGCGGGCCAGAATACGTTTTCCTCGTCATTGGTGTCGACGAAGAGGATTTCGGCGGGGGAGCCTTTGCCGTCGGAGTCCTTGACCGAGCCGGTGATGGTGGCAAGGCCCCGTCGGGTTAGATCGATGTCGCCCAAGTCCGTGGTTTGTCCGGCGAAGACCACGACGGTCACGCTTTTGTCCTGGTAGGCGTTGTCCCAGGAGACGACTTTTCCTCGGAAGGAACCGACAGGAGCCTTGCCGCGGATTTTGCCGTTCTGCTCGACGAAGAGGACGTGCGCGGGTTCGGTGGAGAGGAGGCTGCCGTTGTCGTCGATGGGGAAGAGTTCGATGGCGACGCCTTCCGGCTTGGAGCCGTCGGCCACTTCGATGACGCCCTTCACTTCGCCCATTTCTTTGGCGCGGCGATACTCGGCCTTCAGCGTGAAGTCGAGGGTGACGGAGGTGTTGGAGTCGGTGATGGTGATGACGCTCGGGTTGTCGTAACCGCCGGCTATTTGGGGCTTGTAGGGGGTGTCTGTTGCGGGGTCGTAGGCGTGGGCCTCAATGAAGTAGCGTCCGGGCCCGAGTTCGGCCACGTAGGAGCCGTTGCCCTCGTGTTTCAGGTTATAGAAGACGGGTTCGGACTGGTGAATTTTTTCGCGTTGGATGGTGGCGTTGCCTTCGGGGGCCTTGCCGATCCAGATGCCGAAGTCCTTGAGGGGGTTTCCGTCGGCGTCCCCTACGGTGCC
>CAXGVD010000562.1:0-1886 GCA_964012695.1 uncultured Opitutia bacterium | reverse complement strand
CGAGGGACGCAATCTCGTCCCCCTCCTCCGCAACCCTGAGTCAAGGTGGGCGGACCGCCACCTCTTCACCCAAATCGCCCGCTGGCGAACCGGCTCCGAGCCGAACGACCACCAGTGGAGCAAGTTCGCCGTACGCAACCAGCGCTACCGCTTGGTCGGAAATAGCCTCTTCGACATGAAGAAGGACCCTGGCCAGAAAACCGACGTAGCCGCCGAGCACCCCGAAATCGTAAAGTCAATGCGGGACGCCTATGACAAGTTTTGGAAGGAAGCCCGCCCCCTTATGGTGAACGAGAAGGCTCCCATGTCCCCCACCCGCCCCTACCACGTTCTCCACGCAAGACAACTCAAGGAAGACGGCATTCCAAAGTGGACTCCGCCCAAGCTGTAACCATGAAAGACCATCCCGAGTTGACCGCCCCGTGGGGCCTGCCCGCCTGCGCTGGCAACGAACTCTCCCGCCGTTCCGCCTTCAAGTGGAGCGCGGCGGCCGCCGGCGCTCTCGCCGCCGCCACAACTGGAGTAACGGCCTCCGCCGCCCAACCCAACGGCTCCCCATACGCGCCTGACGACCGTCGAGCCTCCCCAAAACGCTACGGCAAAATGAAGAAGTCGATCAACCTCTGGGCTTTCCCTTATCCGGACAGGATGAACCTTCGAGAATGTCTGCAGTTGGCAAAGGACGCGGGATTCGATGGTATCGAGTTGAACTACGACTTGGACAACGACCTCTCTCCGAAAAGCGGTACCAAGGAATACCATGCCATCCGCAAAATGGCTGATGACATCGGCATCGCCATAAGCGGCCTCTGCTCCTTTCTTTTCTGGCCCTACCCGTTGACCAGCAACGATCCCAAGGAAAGGCAACGGGGCATGGAGTTGGCGAATCTCATGACCAAAGCCGCACACGACCTCGGGGTGGAAAACCTCCTAGTCGTACCCGGTGCCGTCCACATGCCTTGGCGGGAAGACCACGACCCGACCCCCAACGATGTTTGCGACAAGCGAGCCCGCGAGGCCATCGGGAAGCTTCTACCCACCGCCGAAAAGTTGAAGGTGAAGCTCAACATGGAGAACATTTTCTTCAATGGCTTCCTGCTTTCGCCCGAGGAAATGAACGATTTCGTCGATCCTTTCGGCAGCGAATACGTGAAAGTTCATTTCGACACCGGCAACATCATGCTTTTCCAATTTCCCGAGCACTGGATACCCCAACTCGGCAAACGCATCCAAAACGTCCATCTCAAGGAATTTACCAAGAAGGGAACCGACCACTCGCTGGAATGCTTTCGCCCCCTACTAGACGGAACTACCAACTGGCCGGCAGTGATCGAGGCATTCGAGAAAACCGGTTACGATGGCTACCTCACTTTCGAATACTTCCACCCCTATCCTCACTATCCGGAAGCGCTCATACATCAAACCGCCGACTCGCTCGACCGCATGCTCGGCATTCACGCATAATCTAGCCATGACCCGACTCTACATGCTTCTCTGGTGGTCTCTCTTTGCCACATCGGCTTCCAACGCCAAGCTCAATGTGTTTGTGCTCGCCGGGCAGTCCAACATGCAGGGTGCAGGGCAGGTGGAAATCAAGGAAAACAGCCGCAATGGGGGACAGGGCACATTGGCCTATCTGGTCCAAAACGATAAAACAGCCGAGAAGTACTCACACTTGGTGAACCCAAACGGCGAGTGGATCACCCGAAAGGATGTCTGGATTCGCTACGACGACCGACAGGACGGTTTGCGTCCGGGTTTCGGATACCGTAACACAAGCATAGGTCCCGAGTTGGGCTTCGGCACGATCGTGGGAGACGCCATCGACGAACCGGTCCTCCTCATCAAGACCTGTTGGGGCGGCAAGAACGTGATGGTTGATTTCC
>CAXGVD010000561.1:0-1889 GCA_964012695.1 uncultured Opitutia bacterium | reverse complement strand
AGCAACTTCAACAAAGCCTCGCCCTCGCCCGCGAGCAAATCGCCCGGCTTCGGCAAGCCGTAATCGACGCCGTAGGCGAAAACTCTTACGAGGGCCCCTGATCGGAACGAGTTCTAAGGAAAAGGCGGGCAAGCCTTTCCTTTTCCCAGACTAACCGGCTCTCAAGCCACGTTGCCTTCGGCGAAGGCGCCGATTCTCCTGAACTTCTCGTAACGAGTTTCGGTCAACGCCTCGGGCTCCATTCCCCGGAGGCTCTCCAAGGCTCCCCGAATCGCGGCACGTGCGGATTCCGCCGCCCCATCCCAATCCCGGTGAGCGCCGCCGACAGGTTCCCGCACCACCGAATCGGCCACCCCCAACTCTATCAAGTCCTCCGCTTGGAGGCGCAGGGCCTCGGCGGCTTCGGAGGCGTACTTTCTGTCCTTCCACAAAATGGCAGCACAACCCTCGGGAGAAATCACGGAATAGTAAGCGTGCTCGAAAACCAGCACCCGATCCGCCACCGCAATGCCCAAAGCACCGCCCGAACCACCCTCCCCTATCACCAGCGCCACCACGGGCACACAGAGGGCCGCCATTTCCCGAATGTTCACCGCAATGGCCTCCGCGACGTGACGCTCCTCCGCTCCGACACCCGGATAAGCGCCGGGCGTATCGATGAGGGCTACCACGGGCATAGAAAACTTCTCCGCCAGCTTCATCAGCCGCAACGCCTTGCGGTAGCCCTCGGGGTTCGGACAGCCGAAGTTTCTCTTCAAGTTCTCCTCCGTGTCCCGGCCCTTCTGCTGGCCCAGGACCATCACCCGCTCGCCCTCAAAGGTAGCGGGCCCGCCGACCAAGGCGGCGTCGTCACGAAAACCCCTGTCTCCATGCAACTCCTCGAAGTTCTCGAACAAGCGCTCGACATAGTCCAAGGCATAGGGCCTGCTCGGGTGACGGGAAATCTGCACCTTCTGCCAAGGAGTCAGGCTCGAATACGTCTCCCGCTTGGTCGCCTCGATCTTCACTTCCATGTCTCGGATTTCGTCCGCGAAGTCCAAGTCTGATTCCTTGGCGGATTCCAGCAACTCGTCCAAACTCTCCTCCAGGGCCCGCAACGGCTTCTCGAAGTCCAAGGTATGGTTTCGTTTTTTGTCCATGAGCGTAAAAAGAGAGCTATGTATAACCACCCGGAGGGGAACGTCAAAGTTTCAAGAGCAAGACCGGCCTTCGTCCACTCAGTCGTCTTCCGCCAACTCCTCCCGCCAACCCATAACCCTCGCCTCCGCCGTGGCCTTTTCCGCGCCCTCTTTGTCCCCCATGGTCACCAAAATCCTCGCCAAGCTAACGCGGGCGGTCAAGTCCTCTGGCCCGAGCTCGATCGCCCGCTCGCACGCCTCCTTGGCCTCCACCTCCTTCCCCGATGCCAAGCGCACCTCCGCCAGAGCCCGCCATGCGTCCAGACAATCGGGAACGAGTTCGCAGGCTTGCAACAGCTTCCTCTCTGCGGAAACCTCGTCCCCCAAGGAAAAGTCCAAAGTGGCGTCCTCCACTAAATCCAAAACTTCCTCTGCTTCCATATACAAAATCTAAACCTCTACACAGAAAACGGAAAGTGAAAACTCGCGTCCGCACGGACGCAGAAAAGCGAAATTCCCTGTTCGACATTCTTTACTCCACTCCGCATTCTGTTTCATTTCATGCTTAGAGATCAGCCCGACTTCCAAACCCTACTGCTTCTTCATGGCCGCGACAGGCGCCAAATCGCCGCTAAGAAGGAACTCGCGGGCCTACCCGCAGACAAGCGGAGGATGGCGGAGGCTATCGACCTCGAAAACCAAACCATCGACTCCGCCCGGGAGGAACTCCTCTCCCTAGAAACTCGTGGCAACGCCCTAGAAACGGAAATC
>CAXGVD010000560.1:0-1896 GCA_964012695.1 uncultured Opitutia bacterium | reverse complement strand
CCCCAGCCTCAGCGAACTCAGGGACCCATACGACTCCACTGCCCACCTCCTCGTGGAAGGCGCCTTCAACGTCAACTCCACCTCAGTCGAAACCTGGATGGCTCAGCTCGCCTCCCTCTCCGGCATGCACGCCAAAATGCTGGACGTTCAGGACAACCACAAACTCTCCGCCTCCACCACCCCGCAGGAGGTAACTTTCGGCCCCGACGAGTTCCCCTTCCTCCGCCATGTCGCCCCTTTGGGCGAAGGCATGCCGCCCGCCTCCGACTCCTCCTCCAACCCGAACGACGACTACTGGACAGGACACGTCATCCTCAACCAAGACCAACTCCGCCTCCTCGCCGAGCACATGGTCGAGCAAGTCAAGTCCCGCGGACCCTTCCTCTCCCTCTCCGACTTCATCAATCGTCGCCTCTCCCGCCCGCCCCCCATTCCGGGCAAGACTAACTCCTTCGTGGACCTCAGAGCCATTCCGGCCCATACTTGGCAACAGGAAGAAACCCCCGAAAGCGAAGCTGGTTTCCGGGGCGTCATCCAAGCCGCCATAGCCAACGCAGGCTTCAACAGCGCACGCTTCTCCACCCAAAACGTCCGCCGCATAGACCACGACAACGACCGCCGCGCCTCCAACTTCACCTATCTCGGCGGCGTCTTCGGCGAGCAAATCGCCAACCGAGCCGAGTTCATGGGCAACCCCTTCTGGGGACGCGGCATTTGGATGTACCAGGACGAACGCACCTACTGGGACTACCGAACCTTCGATGGCCTCGGCTCCAACCGGCGCATCAAAAAGCTCCGCACCGTGTACAAGGACGCCTACGACTTCGGCGAGGCCCCCGAAAACCTCCAGGCTGTGGAAAACTCCGTCTCGGCCGCCATGATGCCCGGCTGGCTCTCTCAAGGAGATGTCCTCGAACCCCTCGCACCGGTCATCTCGCCCCGTTCGGACTCCTTCGTCATACGCGCCTTCGGCGAGGCGGACGCCAGGACCGGCCTCAAACGCTACTGCGAGGCCGTGGTCCAGCGAATTCCTCAATACGTAGTGAACGAGAAGGAGGTATCCTTCGACTACAACCAAGGTCGCGAAGTCCCCGGAGACCCCGCCCGCCACCGTCCTCGCGAACCCTTCGACGACTGGAACGGCGACGGCGAATGGAACTCCGGCGAACCCTGGCTGGACCTGAACCGCAACGCCCCCTACTCCTCCCGCCTCGGCCCCGCCCAAGGCAACGAGATGGAGCAACCGGACCTGCCCGGGGGCCCTGCCGCAGGCGCCTTTTCCGCCGGACTCCCCTCCGACCAACCCCTACAGAACCGGCTCAACGAGAAGTTCGGCCGGCAGTTCCGCATCGTCAAGTTTAGGTGGTTGACGGAAGACGAGGTTTGAAGAAACTTCCGTTCCTTCCCAACTACCGGAACTCCATGAAGTCATTCTTCTTTTCGCTCGCGCGCGTGGCGGCACTCGCCTCATTCTCCACCTTCGCCCCCGCCCAACCGGCCCCCGGACCCTACACCTCCGAAACCTCGGAAGGCGACGGGCAATTCATCCCGCACGACTTGGTCTTTCAATGCGTCGCCTGGGGCGACGAAAGCTTCGACGACCTCTACTACTACCCTAACGGCGACTCCGACGACGAAAACGCCACCGGAACCTCTCTTCTAGCCTCCTCCGACTCCACCTCCCCGAAGTACGCCTTCTACGGCGCAGCGTCACGAACCCTCCAGGTCTTTCACCGCCCCCAAACCACCTTTGGCCCCGACGGCGAGGTTCTCTCCGATTCCAACGGCAGCGAGCAAACCCTCGTCTGCTCCGTGACGTTCCCGACGGAGACGAAATCCACCCACTTTCTGCTAATGTTCATGCTCGGCCGTGACGGCAAAACCATTCAGGCCTAC
>CAXGVD010000559.1:0-1897 GCA_964012695.1 uncultured Opitutia bacterium | reverse complement strand
TGGTTGAGCCTGTAGAGGTCTTGGCTCACGCTGCCGAATCTCGGTATGATTCCCCACTTGCGAGGTTGCTTCTCCGTTGCGAGTCGCTCCGCCATACGCATGAGAGATTCGGCAACCTTGTCGAAGTCGTACTCGGTGTAGGCTTCGGCGACAAGCCGGAGGTGCTCGAAGGCCTTAGTCCACTCGCCCCGTTTCTCCCGTATGCGGGCTGCTCGGAATAGGGCCTCCGGACCAATGAAAACCTCTTTACCGTCCCGTATCATGCGGGCTTCCGTCCGTCGTTTGGCGAATTTTTCATAGTGGTGGAGAGCGTCCGACTCATCCCCATTCTTTTCCTCCGCATCGCCTTTGAGGAACCACTCCTGCGCCACGGTCTGTTCGATGGGATCTCGGTTCTTTCCGAACACTCCAGTGCCAGGAAACAGGTATTCCTTGAAGTCTTGGTTTCTTCTCCAAGTGGAGGGGCTGCGTCGCCTCGGGTCGTTGGGTGAATAGCTCTGTGCATCCAACCAACAGAAAGAGAAGAAAAGGAAACAGCTAAGAATTGCTCGTGTTCTCATCCGACCGTCCAACATACTCCTCTCTAAAAACGAATCAAGGCGGAAGCCCAAGTCAACCCCGCTCCGAACGCCACCAGCAGGCCCAATTCCCCCTCGCAGAACACTCCCGCTCGGCGGGCTTCATCCATGGCCAGGGGAATCGAGGCGGCGGAAGTGTTGCCGTAATTTTCCAAATTGCAGTAAAACTTTTCGATGGGGATTCCGAGCCGCTGGGAAAGGCTTTCCACGATTCGAGCGTTCGCTTGGTGAGGGACAACATGATCCACGTCGTCAGGAGTCAGCCCGTGTCTCTCCAGCAAGGTTTTGCCCGCGTCCTCCATCACTCGTACGGCGTTCTTGAAGATTTCCCTTCCGTTCATCTTTAGGTAGTGGCCTCGGTCCCGCACGGTTTGCTCCGTGGCGGGCATTAAGGCGCCTCCAGCGGGTTGGCACAGCAGGGAAGGATTGGAGCCGTCCGCACCGCAGAGGAAGCCTTCGAGTCGAGGCCCATCTCCTTCCGGTGCCAGCACGGCGGCCCCGGCTCCGTCCCCGAAAAGGACGCAGGTGGAACGGTCCTCCCAGTCAATGATGCTGGAAAGCTTTTCCGCACCCACCACGAGAGCCCGACGGTAACGTCCGGAGCGCACCATGGCGTCCGCCGCGTCCAACGCGTACACGAAACCAGAACAGGCGGCCTCCAAATCAAAACAGCACACATTCCGCAGGCCCAGCTTGTGCTGAAGCTGGCAGGCCGTGGAAGGGAAAGCCATGTCCGGTGTAATGGTGGCGACGACCACCAAGTCGATTTCCTCCGCCGCCGTCCCCGCGTCCTGCAAGGCGTTGCGGGCGGCGATGAGGGCGAGGTCGCTTGTACTCTCATCCTCTCGGGCGAGGCGACGGCGGCGAATGCCCGTACGGCTAACGATCCATTCTTCGCTCGTGTCCACACGCTCGCTCAATTCCTCGTTGGTGAGGCACTGCTCGGGGGCGTGGGAACCGATTCCCAGCAAGACGGTTGAAGTGGAAGCCGAACTCATCGCTTAGGAATCAGCCCGCGGGCTCCGGGCGTAACACTTCGTTAGCCGCACTAACATCAGCGAGGACTTGCCCGATCATATCCTTCTGCACGAGGTCGAGGGCGATTTTGATAGCTCCCTTAACGTGGTTGCGGTTGGAGGAACCGTGGGCCTTGATGACATGCTTACGCAAACCCAACAGCGGAGCTCCGCCAAACTGCTCGGGATTGACCCGTTGCTTGAGCCCGCGAAAGGCACCCTTGGAGAGAAGGGCACCGGTCTTGCGCAAAGCGTTGCGCCGCAACTCCTCGTCCAAAAAGGACCCAATCAACTTGCTCAACG
>CAXGVD010000558.1:0-1900 GCA_964012695.1 uncultured Opitutia bacterium | reverse complement strand
GTCGTTGAGGGGGTTGAAGGTGCCTTGGGTGTGACCGATGGAGCGGAAGGCGTAGATGGCTCCGTATAAGCGAGCATGCTTTTCTTCCGCGCTAGTTTGGCCAAGGACGGACGCCGTGGCGGAGGCCAACTCGGCGCCCGGCGCGGTTTTGGCGGAAGCGGCTCCATTACCGTCTGCTCCGAGGTGAAAACCTTCGAAGAAATACTGCCACTCCGGCTCCAGAGAAGCGGGTTCCAGGAGCCAACGCGAGTAGCGGTCGTCGATTTCATCGACGTTCCAGCGGGTGGCGAAATTTGGGTTGTCCATGAGGTTGTTTTTACGAATGCGGATAAATTAAGTAGCGGCGGCAACCGTTGAAAACAAGGAAAAGTTAACAAAGAACGTTTTCACGCGTTGCTCGTTGACTTGGAGGCGTCCGTGGCGAGCATCTCAGCCATGCTCGTGAACGGAAAGTCGTACCGCACCGTTTGGGCGCCGAAGGAGGAAGACGGCGTGGTACGCATCATCGACCAGCGTTTCCTCCCTTTTCGCTTCGAACTCGCGGACCTGTCGACGGTGGAGGAGGTCGTCGTCGCGATCAAAGACATGTGGGTGCGCGGAGCCGGATGTATAGGAGCAACCGCTGGCTACGGCATCTGGTTGGCCGCCCGCCAAGCCGCAGCCCGAACGGAGACTGCGGGCGAGGATTTCGAGACCGCCTTCCAGACCCTCGCCGAATATCTGAGGGCCGCTCGGCCAACCGCCGTTAACCTCGCCTGGGCGGTTGATCGCCAGGTCGCGGTCCTTTCCAGTGCGGGAAACGACCCCTCTGCTAAGGTCGCCGCCGCTTTGTCGGAGGCTGAAGCCATTGCCGATGAGGACGCCGCCGCCTGCCGCTCCATCGGCCTTCACGGCCTGCCTCTCCTTCGTGACATCGCCGAACGCAAGAACGGCGACCCCGTCAACGTTCTCACCCACTGCAACGCCGGTTGGCTCGCCTTCGTGGATCACGGTTCGGCCACCTCTCCCATCTACGCCGCCCACGACGCCGGCCTCCCCGTCCACGTCTGGGTGGATGAAACCCGGCCTCGCAATCAAGGCGCCCGCCTCACCGCATGGGAATTGGCGGGCCACGGCGTTCCTTATACCGTCATCACCGACAACGCGGGGGGTCATCTCATGCGGACGGGCCAAGTGGACCTCGTCCTAACTGGCACGGACCGCACCACAGTCACGGGCGACGTCGCCAATAAAATCGGCACTTACCTCAAGGCCGCCGCCGCCCGGGACTGCAGCGTTCCCTTTTACGTAGCCCTTCCGTCTTCCACTTTCGACCCCTCGGCCCGCGACGGCCTTGCCGATATCCCCATCGAGGAACGTTCCCCCGGGGAAGTTACCCACCTCGACGGCTTGCTCGACGAAACGGGATCCGCCGTCGCCGACCTCCCCGGTGTAGGGCAGGGCGGCGAGCACAGCTTTCGCATCTTTCCGGAAGGCTCGCCCGTCGCCAATCCCGCCTTCGACGTTACCCCTGCCCGCCTCGTCACCGGCCTCATCACCGAGCGCGGCCTCTGCGAAGCCCGCGAGGAAGCCATCCTTTCCCTCTTTCCCGAACTTAAACAACCGCACGCCTTCTGATATGAATAGCCTTTGGAACGACGAGGAAGCGGCCCGCTTCCAGGCCCGCGACGGCGAACTTGGCCTGCGCGTTTACACTTCCCGCTTGCTCGGCGCGGACGAGTCCCTCGTCCTCGTCGGCGGTGGAAACACTTCCGTCAAACTCACCGAGAAAAACATCCTCGGCGACGACCTTGACCTCCTTTACGTCAAGGGAAGCGGCTGGGACCTCGCTGACATCGAGGCCTCTGGCTTCGCGGGTGTTCGCATGGACCACTGCCTCCGCCTCCTCGAACTCCCCGAG
>CAXGVD010000557.1:0-1904 GCA_964012695.1 uncultured Opitutia bacterium | reverse complement strand
GACGGCGAAGGCGAGGCGGACGTACATGCCCGAGGAGTAGCGTTTTACAGGGGTGTCAAGGAATTGCTCGACCTGGGCGAAGTCCACGATGGAGTCGAGTTGACCTTTGATTTCTTTTCTGGAGAGACCGTAGAGCGAGCCGTTGAGGTATATGTTTTCGCGACCGGTCATGTCGCCGTGGAATCCCGTGCCGACTTCTAGGAGGGAGGCAACGCGTCCGCGCAGGGTGGCTTGGCCGGAGGTAGGTTCGGTAATGCGGGAGAGGATTTTCAGGAGGGTCGATTTACCAGCGCCGTTGGGGCCGATGATGCCAAGGACTTCGCCCTCCTCGACGGTGAAGGATACATCGTCCAGAGCGAGGAAATCCTTGGCTGGGTCGGGGGGCGGTAGAGCTAGGCCGCAGGCGCGGCCCAGGCGTTTGGCATCTTCGAGAAAGGAACCCAGTCCGATGCTGCCGAGGCGGTAGCGTTTGGAGAGTTTTTCGACTTGGATGGCGGGGCCGCTCACACGTAATCGACGTAGGTGCGCTGGGTTTTGTTGTAAACTATCAGGCCGAGGAGAAAGAGGAGCAGGGTGGCGGTGATGGAGGGTAGGGCGTAATCCGGGGTGGCGGCTGTGGCGTGCCCGAGGAGAAGGTGACGGTAGCCTTCGACGATGAAGGTGAGTGGGTTGTAGGCGAGATAGGGGCGGTAGGCTTCCGGCACTTGCGAGATGGGGTAGATGACGGGGGTGGCGTACATGATGAATTGAGTGAACATGCCGGCGATTTGGGCGAGGTCTCGGTACTTGACGGAGGCGGCGGAGACAAGGAAGCCGACGCCGAGGGAGAGAAGGGCGGATTGGAGGAGGAGGGCGGGGAGGAGGAGTAGGGCTTCGAGGCGGGGGAGGACTTGGGCGTCGGCGGAGGCGCTTTGGTTGTAAAGGAAAAGGGCGAGGAAGAAGACGGCGAGTTGGATGGCCCATTTTACAAGAGCGGAGAGGGCGTCGCAGAGAGGAGGTAAGAGTCGGGGGAAGTAGATTTTGGAAAAGAGTCCGAGGTGGGCTTGTAGGGCATGGGAGCCGGAGCCGAAGACTGTAGCGAAGTATTGCCAGGCAAGGGTGCCTGAGAGGTAGAAGAGGAAGGCGGGGTGCCCGTCCGTGGAGAGGCCGGCAAGGCCGCTGAACACGACGGTGAAGACGGCGCTGCCCATGAGGGCCTGAAGGATGACCCAAAGAGGGCCGAAGATGGTTTGCTTATATGTTGTGACGAAGTCGCGACGGAGGAGGAGTAGGAGGAGGTCGCGATAGTGGAAGAGGTCTTGCAGTTCCAAGTCCCAGAATGGGCGGTTGGAGCGGATGATTGTCTTGTGGTCGAGGGAGGGCACTTCGGTAGCGAAGAGGGGGAGGTGGTTAGGAGTCGTCGGGTCGTTGGAAGGCGAGGCGTTCCTTTACTTCTCTGTGGAGCTTGGCGATGGCTTCTTCTTGGGAGGAAACGTTGGCGACGCAAAGGGCGAGCATGGAGCCGCCAACATTGCGCCGTCCTTCGATGGCGGCTTTGATTCGCCCGGAGAAGTCGTAGCCGCTTTTGGGGAAGCCGGGAGTCGAGCCAGTTGCTAGCTCGAGCTTGTTTGGCCAGAAACAGCGGAAGACGTGGAGGGTTTGCGGTCCTTGAGCGAACTGGTAGGCTTCGAAGGGGATTTTGTGTGTTCCCAAGGGGATGGAGACTATGGTGGGGGCTCCGCCGGGTCGGGGGTTGATTTGGACGAGGCCTGAGAGGGGGAGGCAGGCTTCAGGGCTGTGGGTGGCGAGGATGGCGGTGCAGGCCCCGCCCGATTCCCATGAGCATAAGAATCCCTGCCAGTATTCGGCGGCGTGGTTGATGGTGAGTGAGCCGTTGGGGAGAACAGTGGCACGGGTCCGGTGCT
>CAXGVD010000556.1:0-1923 GCA_964012695.1 uncultured Opitutia bacterium | reverse complement strand
CCCGCACCGACGAAGGGGAAACCCCCGCCATGACCGCCGCCCTCCGAGGCGAAAAAGACCTCCTCGAAATCCTCCTCGCCCTCTCCGCCGACCCCCACGCCACCGACGACCACGGCATGGGACTCGCCGACCTCGCCGCCGCCGGAGGTCACAAAGAGGTTTTCGACATGCTTGTAAAGATCGGCGTCAAGACCAAGAACCCCCTCCACGTCGCCGCCGGCCTCGGAGACTTCACAACCATCGAAAAACTTCTCGAAGAAGGCAAAAGCGTAAACGCCCGAGACGGCTTCGGGGCAACTCCCCTCATCATCGCCACCGTAGCGGGACGAGAAGACGTGGTGGAATACCTCCTCGACCGCAAGGCAGATCCCACGCTCTCCGCCAACGACGGCTACACCCTCATGCACGGCGCCGCCTTTTCGGGCAAGAAGTCCCTCATCCGCAAAGCCCTATCCCTTGGCGTGGACGTAAACGCACGCTACGGCCCTGATGGTGTGACCCCCGTGGACGTGGCCGACGAAGACGCTCCCGAAGCCATCCAATATCTCCGGGCCCTGGGCGCCCGCACCGCCTGGGAGTTGGGCAAACCGTAGGGGGTTTCAAATCGAGAAAGAATGTTTCCCCTCCGACCAGTCGGAGGAGTCGGACGGGGCAGGCTACGCCTCGACAGGGGGAAGCTCCCGGTGGATTTCCTCCAACCGGTAACCGAAGCCGGGACCGGACAAGGTGGAAAGGTCCAAGACGCCACCGCGGCGTTGGTAAAGACCAGGATGTACGACGGCCTCGGCGACGGAAGCTTCGGGGTAGAACTGCATGGCGTTGCTCTCCACCCCCATGATGGTGCCGGCCCGGGCGCCGAGCAAAACATGCGGAATCTGCGCCAGCATGGGGTTGGTCAAATCCTGGACCATGAGGGTCATTCCATGGGCCTTGGCCCAGCAAAGGGAAAGCAGGGCGCCCGTCTGAGTCTTGCAGGTTTTGAGAGCCACGCCCGTCCAGCCGAGGGAACGGCCAAGCCGAATGTGCTCCCAGTCGTGGGCGCTCTCGTCCATGAAGAGCGGTTTGCGGGCGGAGCAGGATCGGACGTCTATCCGATGGGCCTCCAAGTCGTACGGGAAGGGTTGTTCCACATAGAGAATTTTGCCGTAGGTGGAAGGGAGCTCGACGAGGAGGCGGTCCAGAATCTCGTTCACGTAGGCGGGGTCGGTCACGGTGCAGTTGAAGTCCGTCGTGAGCCAGTCCACCTTCTGCCGGTCGGCGATTTCCCCTACGGCGGCAAGCCGGGCGTAGTCCCATTCCGCATCGTCGCCCCGCAACTTGATTTTGAGGCAATTCAGGCCGTCCCGCTCAATCCATTCTTCGAGGTGGACGGGAAAGCCGTCGTCCGGCTCGTCGCCCGCGAGGTCGCCGACATTCAGGGTGTCCAACCCGCCCACGAGGTGCCAAACGGGTAGACGGGCTGGCGGCTCCGCCACTAGGAAGTCCGCGGGCATCCGCCCCGCAAAGGAGACCTCCGCGTCCTCCGCAGGTTGGAGAAAGGCGGCGAGGTCACGGTTGAGGTGAGCGGGGCCGTAGGTTTGGTATACGGGAAGACCATTTGCCCGGCCGTAGGCGTCGTGCAGGGCAAGATCGAAGGACGAGGCGCACACCAAGGCCGCCAGCCACGGCATGGGCTCCGCCCCCGCACGAAACTCCGCATTGTAGCTCCGCAGGACTTCCGGCAGGCGTCCGAAGAGAAAATCGCTCCCGATTTCCAAGGCGTGGCCGGCTTCTCCGCAAGCCTGCCACTCCCCGCAAAGCCGGCGAGAAAAAGCCTTCAGGGCATCGTGGCGCTCGGCGTAGCTCGTAGCCGATGGCCACACCCACTGCACGCTCAAGGGGGTCTCGCCCCAGCCTTCGGCCTCCGTCCCGTCCGCCTTCGCA
>CAXGVD010000555.1:0-1933 GCA_964012695.1 uncultured Opitutia bacterium | reverse complement strand
CTTCGGCCTTGCGGACGTCAACTCCACCAACAAGCGGCAACTGGAGTCCTGCGCCAAGTGTCACGCCCGCCGAGGCTACGCCCACCCAGGGCACCATGCCGGCTCCACCTTTCACGACCACTTCCTTCCCGAGGTTGCCCAGCCGTGGTCCCCGGACATGAGCGTTCCCACCTATCACGTGGACGGGCAAATTCTCGACGAGGTCTACGTCTACGGCTCCTACGTCCAAAGCAAAATGTACCACAAGGGCGTGAAGTGCGCGGACTGCCATGACCCCCACACCGCCCGCACCTACGTCAAGGGCAACCAACTCTGCATGCGCTGCCATTCCCCGAAGCCAGACAACCTCACCCTCTACGACTCCCCCGCTCACCACTTCCACCCCCAAGGTTCCAAAGGAGCGCAATGCGTGGAGTGCCACATGCCCGAAAAAACCTACATGGGGGTGGATCCCCGTCGGGATCACAGCATCCGCATCCCCCGGCCCGACCTTTCAGTCAAGTTCGGAATCCCCAACGCCTGCAACCGTTGTCACACCGACCAAAACGCCTCTTGGGCCGCCCAAAAGGTCATAGACGTTCACGGTCCCGACCGTCCCCGTGAAGTACGCCATCCCGAAGCCTTTCACGCCTTTCGCAACAATAAACCCGAGGCCGAGAAACTCCTCCTCGACACCATACGCGACGCCGAGGCCCCCGCCTTCACCCGAGCCGGCGCCCTGCTCGCCCTCCGCCGCTTTCTCAGTGAAGGCGCAACTGCCGAGGGGCGGACCCAACTCAAGTCCCCCGATCCCTCCGTTCGCGTAGCTGCCGTGTCCAAATTGGAAAACCTGCCTGATACCGAGCTGCTCGTCACTCTGAGCCACGTCCTATCCGATCCCGTCCTTACCGTCCGCACGGAAGCCGCTCGCCTCCTCTCCCGCCTCCCCGCCGCTTCCTTCCCCAAAGCAATCCGGCCTAGCTTCTACAAGGCCCTGCGCGAGTACAAGGCCCGTCACCTTCAAAACCTCGACCGCCCCGAGGCCCATCTCTCCCTCGGCATCCTCGCTGAGAACCAACGAAACCCCAAGGAAGCCGAGAAACGATATCGTTCCGCCGTGGAACGGGAGTCCACCTTCGTCCCGGCCCGCATGAATTTAGCCACCCTCCTCAGCCGTCAGGGACGCAACCGGGAAGCCGAGAAAGTTCTCCGCGAAGTCATCCGCTTGGAACCGAATTGGGGGGAAGGTCACTACAACCTCGGACTCCTTCAGGCCGAAGATCGTTCGCGCCTCCCCACAGCCGCCGATCGTCTCCAACGCGCCGCTCGCCTACTTCCGGATCGTCCCCGCGTGCACTACAACCTTGGCGTGGCCCTTTGGCAGCTCGCTGATGCAGAAAGCGGGCCTGCTGACTCAGATCCCGAAGCCCTCGCTCGTTACAACAAGTACTTCTCCGGAGCCGCCGCCGCTATCCAAAGGGCCGCCGATCTCCAATCTGCCAACCCCGAGTTCCCCCAAGCGCTCGTCCGGCTCCATCTCCAAGCCAATCGCTATAAGGAAGCGTTGCCTCACGCTCGACGATTAGCCGAACTTCTTCCCCGGGATACCGGAGTCCAAGACCTTTTGAAGAGCGTTAAAGCAAGCGCCGGCGAATGATGGCGCTCGCCCAAGCTCCTTTCCCACCTAACCCTTTCTTCAATGCGAAACTCCTTGTTTCTGATGATGGATGCTAATGGATTTTCTCTTGCAGGTGTTTTTTGCAGTGAACAAGATAGGATACTATGTTGAAAAGGATTCCTCCCCGGGGCTCTGTTATCCTGCCTAAGTCTATTTTCAGGATAAGCTTTTGCTTACTTGTTTTTGCGTTCGGACTTACTTCCCTGTTCGCCGCTCCCGTCGCATTCTCCGGCAAGCTGGCGATTAACGGCTTGAACTACGACGGTACGGCCAAGT
>CAXGVD010000554.1:0-1942 GCA_964012695.1 uncultured Opitutia bacterium | reverse complement strand
CTCCTTGAGGAAATGGAAGAGCAGAACGGCGTCGTCTCACCTGCTCCTGTACCCCCCGCCGCTCCGGGCTCTGATCTGCCTCCTCTCCTTTCCCCCGCCTCGCCGGGCCTGCCTGGACTCTCTCCCTCTGCCCCGGTTTCGCCTCCCGCCGACCCCGACGCCGGCTCCTTTCGCTTCGATGACGCCCTCCCCCCCCCAAATCTTGTGACTCGGCCTCGTCCGTCGGCTCCTTCCTCCAACGATGGAAGCAGTTCCGGGGCAGGCTCGGTTGACATTCCCGATTACGAAAACTACACCGTCGAGCAACTCCTTCAATTACACGACCCCCTGAAGGAACCGGGTAAGGAAGTCGCTCCGCTTCCGGAACCAGGCGAATCGGCCACATCTCTTCCCTCGCTACCTAGTCCGACGGTCACCACCCTCGACGCCAATAATACTCCCGGCCGCCGCATCGTGGAGGCGGCTCCCACCGTCCTCCGTCCCAATCCTATAACCCAAGAGCAAGCCGAAGCCTCTGAAGAACCCTACGTCGTGCTTGGCGAAAAAATCGACGAAGAACTCAAGGAACGCATACGCGAAGCCATCAAAGCCACCCGCCGTGCCTCCGGCGGCACGGGCAACCCTCGCGTCACTCAATCCGTATATAAGGCAACCGCCTACTGTAACCGCGTGCTCGGGCGCCTCGGCCTGCCGAAACACAAGCGCTACCGTCGAGACCTCCTCCTCTCCCTCATCCGCATGCACGAACGAAACGAAGCTTGGGTGGACGCCGCCAAAAGCTACGAACGTTTCCTCGAAGAATTCACCGCGGACGACAAGTACCCCTTCGAAGAGCCCCTCCACGCTCCCGGCATACCTGCCCTCCGAGCCGAACCCGGAGACCCCGTTGCTTGGCTCGAAAGCTACAAACGCGGCGCCCCCACCATTCCCGAGACTCATGTAAGAGTAGGTAAAATCTACCGCAAGCTCGGTGCCCACCGCATGGCCGTCACCAAGTTCTACGATGCCATCAACTCTACTCTTCTCCTATCTGAAAGCAAGTCCGCCGCCGCCCTCGCTCCCCACGCCGACTTCGCCGCCCGTAAACTCCGGCACGAAACCGTGGCCAACCAAGCCATGAAGGAAATCGCCGACACTTACTTCCGCACTGAGAACTATAAGGACGCCATCCACTTCTACGGTCGCCTCCTGCGGGTGGAATACCCTAATTCAGACAAGCTGGATGAAGCCGAAATCGTCTTCAAACACGCCCTTTCCCACTACCGTCGGGCCCGGGGGAACCTCCGCCGCGAAGAACGCATGAATCGTAAGCCCCTCGAAGAACGCATCGCCCTCGAGTACAAGGTGGGCGAAGCTCCCGAGGCCGACTTCGCCCAAGTGAAGATGAACCTCGCCAATTTCGCACGTAACTACGGGGGCAGTCCCTACGCACCCGAGGCTCACTATGTGCTTGCACTCACCTTCGATCAAACTGACGAACGTAAAAAGTCCGTCGAAGAATTGCTCGCCTTGCTCAAAGGCTCTCATTTCCGCCCCGAAGTCATACTTGCCGAAGAACGCTCCAAACCCGTCCGCGACCAAGACGTTCACCGCCTCAATCGCCTCAAAAGTCTTTGGCTCTTCTGGAAGAAGAAGACGGGCAACTACCTTGCCAACAAATTCTTCGAAGAGGACGACTTCCACAAAGCCTACCGCGTTTACGAAGCCCTCAGGCGCGTGGACGAGTCCCCCGAGTGGCAAGTTCCCGTGCTCTATCAAATCGCCTTCTGCCAGGAGAAGCTTGGCGACTACTTTAACGCTGGCCGCCATTACGAACTCGTCGAAGAAGCCGCCCGAAGTGCCGCCTTCGCTCAAGGTAAGTCCGGTAAGTACCTGGAGTTCGTACGCGGAATGGCCAAATGGCGCGCCCGTCAGTTGGAGGACACCCGCGGCCTCCGCCAAG
>CAXGVD010000553.1:0-1956 GCA_964012695.1 uncultured Opitutia bacterium | reverse complement strand
CGCCTTCGTCATCATCACCGCTGGCATCGACCTTTCGATCGGTTCCGTCGTTTGCTTGAGCGGGGTTCTGCTCTCTCTCTTTCTTTCGGTCGGCTACGAACCCGCGGACGAGGAATCGGTTTTCGCCATCGACCCCCAACAGCAAGTCATCGTACTCCGGGAGGACACCGAACGATTTAAACCCGGTGACCGGCTCAGCTATTACGGGAGCACCAAGGCGCGCAGCGCGGTGGTCACGCTTTTGGGTCTTGAGTCCACCAAGATCCCGGACGACGAGGGCGCTTTGACCGTATCCTGCTCCTTGCTTCGGGTGAATCGTTTGCCAGATGCCAACTACGCCTCGCCCGCTAGGGACGACAATGCCTCTGGTTTCGACTTGGTGGGCGGCTTGGACGCCAATGAAACGAGGTCACGGAAGGCGATGGACGGGAAAATCGCCAAGTTGTATGCCGTCAAGGAGGTGGATTCCGAACAAGGAACGGTTCTGATTGAAGGCCTGCACAAGGAACTCGCCGCCAGGGACACGGTGGGCTTCATCAATCCGCGCGGTGGCATGGGAGAAATCGTGGTGGCTAAAACGGAAACGATTGGAAGCGACACCCGCGTCTCCGTGTCCGGGGATATGGATTTTCTGAACGAGGGTTGGTTGGCAATGCCTCGCTACCGCAACCAGGTTATGCCCGTGCCGGTGGCTTTGTTGCTCATTTTGGGCATAGCTCTGCTCTTGGGTCTCTCGCACGGCCTTCTGGTGACCAAAGTGCGTCTTCAGCCTTTTGTCGTCACCCTTTGTGGCTTGCTTCTGTACCGCGGCATTTCCCGCTGGTTGGTGAACGATCAGGACACCGGCTACGGCAACGAGTACGAATCCTCCCTCTCCCTCCTGACTAACGGAAAAATTACCCTCTGGACTCTGGAAGAGCCCTACGGAACCTACGCCATACCGTACGCCTTCTTCATCTTCCTGCTCGTCGCCTTCCTCGCCGCCGTCTTCCTTAACAAAACCATTTACGGACGCTACATGCTGGCCTTGGGCCGAAACGTGGAAGCCGCTCGATTCTCAGGCATTGATACGGACCGCATGACTGTCGTCGGCTATGTCATCTGCACCGTCATGGCTGCCTTGGGCGGCGTGTTCTTCCTCAACTATTCCGACTCCATTGCCCCCTCCTCCCACGGCAACTTCTTCGAGCTGTACGCCATCGCCGCCGCCGTGCTCGGAGGATGCAGCTTGCGGGGCGGAGAAGGGAGCATTCTCGGCGTTGTCGTTGGCACCGCCCTTATGGTCACGCTCAAGATGTTCATCAACCTGATGCAAATTTCCGACACCTTGGAATTCGCCATCATCGGCGCCGTCATCCTCGCCGGAGTCACCGCTGACGAATACCTCAAGCGCGCCGTGGCCCGCAAACGAGCCGCCCAAGGATAGGGCGGGGTAGGGGAGTGCCTTCTTGCCAACCGGTCCGCCTGCCTTTTCGGCTCGGTACGCCTGTCTCTTTTCATGAAACCCATCAACCAGTTCCTTCTTAGCAACGACCTCCGCATCGCGGACAATCCCTGCGTCAGCCCGGATTTCTGTCTCGACTGGCCCGGTCTCCAAGCCGACCTTGCCGCAGGAGATCCTGGCCTCGTCGCCCACGGCAACAGTCGCCTCTCCACCGAGCACGGGGAATGGACCTTGGTCGAAAACACCAAGGGCGACCACGCCTGGCGCCTGGCACCCGCGGACCCCGCCGCATCCGGCCTAGAAGACCTGCTCGAACAAGGTGTCCGTCAAAACGGCGAAATCTTCTACCCCGCCAGCTACGAGAACCTTATTCGGGTCAAGAACCTCTTCCAGGAAGCGGATCCGGAATGCTCCGTCTTCCCCACCGCCGGGGCCGACCTCGGTCGCTCCACTCTCGGCATCGGAGCCCGCTTCACCACCCTGCACTGGGACGGCGTCGACTGGGCCATGTC
>CAXGVD010000552.1:0-1957 GCA_964012695.1 uncultured Opitutia bacterium | reverse complement strand
ACGGCATTCTCAGCTGGACCCCATCACCGAATGCGGTCGCCTATCGCATTACGCCGATTCTCATCAAGCCGGGAAAAAGTTTCCAGGATACACGCATCGAACCCTACTCCCCCATCTTAAGTCCAGCTGCCAAACTGAACCTTCGCCGCCAGCTTTTGCCCGACGGCATCTACGGCTTCATGATCTCTTCTGCAAATTCCTCAGGACAAATATCCAAGCCCATTCGAAGCGAAGGCTTTCATCTTTGAGGCCATAGTCCCACCTTGTCACCTTTGAGGGGACGAGAACTCATATTGAAGGGGATAAGAATTTCTTGAATGAGAGACCTTCAAGAAAATAGAAAGGTCTAATCCAAAAGGCTTGGTCGGAATTGCAGGGTATTTGATTCTGTCCATGTGGCAACTCGAACCGGTTCTTCTAGTTTACACCTCCTGAATGAACGATTAGAAATGGCAAGTATACAAATTCTTGTCCATGAAACCCGACAAATCGCTCGCCACCTTTTTTCTGTGCCTAGTAACCATCGCCGCCTTGTGTGACGGACGACCCAACGTCATCCTGATGATGGCCGACGACTTGGGCTACGAAACGCTCGGCGCCAACGGAGGGATTCCTTACAAGACACCGCATCTGGACAAACTGGCGGCCGCCGGTCTGCGATTCACCAATTGCGTATCCCAACCCGTCTGTACGCCGACCCGGGTGAAGATCATGACCGGACGCTACAATTTCCGCAACTACAAGACCTTCGGCATCCTCGACCCGCGCGAGAAAACCTTTGGACACGTCATGCGGGAAGCAGGCTACAAGACCTGCATAGTCGGGAAGTGGCAACTCGGCCGCGACCGCAAGCTGCCGGGTCATTTTGGCTTCGACGAGTATTGCCTCTGGTGGTTGGAGAACAAGTCGAACCGCTACGGAAACGTCGGGGAATTGATTCAAAACGGCAAGGTCCTGCCGGGCGGCAAGGGCGAATACGGGCCCGACGTGGTGAGTGGCTTCATGCTCGACTTCATCAGCCGCAATCAAGGCTCCCCCTTCTTTTGCTACTACCCGATGATTCTCACCCACAGCCCCTTCGTCCCAACGCCCGACACCAAAAAGAACGCTGCCAAGGGAAGCAACCTGGACCTCATGGTCGACATGGTCGCCTACACGGACAAGATCGTGGGCAGGGTGGTGACTCACCTAGACAAGCTTGGACTACGGGAGAACACCGTCATCCTCTACACCGGCGACAATGGCACGCACAGGAACATCGTCGGAGCCAAGATCGGGAAGCACGACTGGCCCGGAGCGAAGGGAAGCAACATGTCCGAGATGGGCATGCGCGTGCCCCTGGTGGTCAACTACCCGGCCGGGGGCGTCAGCAACCAAGTGCTGGACGACCCGATCGACTTCAGCGACATGTTGCCCACATTGGCCGAGCTGGGAGGAGCCGAACTACCCAAAGCGGTAACCATCGACGGACACAGTTTTGCAGGCAGACTCACCGGCAATAAGGATTACAAGCCAAGGGAGTGGGCCTACGTCAGTTATTACGGCAAGGGCCGTGGCACTGCTACGCACTTTGCCCGTGATACCCGATACAAGCTCTACGAAGGCGGCTACCTCTACGATTTCCACAAGGACCCCGCCCATGCCAAGCCCATCGATCCGGCCATCGCCGACCCGGACGCCCGCACCGCCCGCAAGAAACTTTCCGCAGTCCTCAAGCAAATGAAGGCCCAGTTCGCCGAGGGTGACAAGTATACCGGCGTGGCAACCAAGCTTTTGGACACGAAGCCCGGTTTTAGCGCCACTCAGCCCAAGAAACCCAAGGTCAAAGGCGGTAAAAAAGGGGGGAAGAAAAAGCCCGAGAAGTGATGGCGAAGGTTTTCCGACAACTTTGTTTATTCGCCTTTGCAGTTGCGACACCTCTGGCAGGGCAGAAACAAGCCCCGGGTCATTCCCTCAT
>CAXGVD010000551.1:0-1960 GCA_964012695.1 uncultured Opitutia bacterium | reverse complement strand
GAGACGGATGAGGCCGAACTGAGCGACCTGCTCCCGCACCATCGTGACATCGTTGACGATGTCTGCTTCCTCAAAGGCATGACCACCGAGGTCTTTAACCACGGGCCCGCCAAGCTTTTCATGCAGACCGGTTCCCCGCAACCCGGTCGCCCGTCCATGGGCTCTTGGGTGACTTACGGAATCGGGAGCGAGTCCAAGGACCTGCCCGGCTTCGTTGTCCTTCAATCCGGTCCCAGAGGCCCCCGGGCCGGTTCCGCCCTCTGGTCTGGAGGCTTTCTCCCAACCCGCCACCAAGGCGTTCCCTTTCGAGGGCAGGGGAGCCCCATTCTCAACCTCGCTGGTCCGGAAGGGTTCGACGAACCTGCCCAACGGGAGTTCACGGATGCCGTCGGCGACTTGAACCGCATGCGCTTCGACGCCGTCGGCGACCCCGAAATTCGAACCCGTATCGCCGCCTACGAAATGGCCTACCGGATGCAGAGCAGTGCCCCCGAACTTATGGACATCGAGAGCGAACCCCAACATGTCCTCGACATGTACGGGGCCGAACCGGGCAAAGCCTCCTACGCCAACAACGCTCTTCTGGCCCGCAGGCTGGTCGAGCGTGGCGTTCGGTTCGTCCAACTCTACCACACCAACTGGGACCAGCACGGCGGTCGGGAGTCCTTGGACGGGGAACTGCCGATTCGTTGCAAGGAAGTGGATCGGGCCTCGGCGGCCTTGGTCAAGGATCTCAAGCAACGGGGCCTGTTCGACGAAGTGCTTGTCATTTGGGGCGGGGAGTTCGGGCGTACGCCCATGGGCGAAGAACGCACTCCGACCGGACGGGACCACCATGTCGATGCCTTCACCATGTGGCTTGCCGGAGCGGGTGTAAGACCCGGCGTGACGCACGGGGCCACCGATGAGCTGGGCTTCGGCGTGACGGAAGGGAAAGTCCACGTTCACGATCTGCAGGCGACTATCCTGCACCTTCTCGGCCTCGACCACGAAAAACTCACCTACCGCTTTCAAGGCCGAGACTTCCGCCTGACCGACGTTCACGGAAACGTTGTCCGAGAAATCCTAGCTTGACCGTCGGAACCGTTTCTTTTCCTTTCCACCCTTGCAGGTTGACTGAGGCGGAGGATGGGAGGAATGTCGACGGTTTCAACTAACCTTCATACCTGTGCGCTTCTTCATTACCTTGATCTTCATCGTTCCCGTTCTTCTGGCTGCTCAAGAAGCACCCTACGACAACCCACCGCCCGCCGAGCCACCTTATTATCGAGTGCGGTATGAGGCCTCGACCAAGCCCGGCGAACTCATCTTTCCCGTTCAGTACACCGTCTGGATTCCCGCCGGGGTTAAGACCTTACGGGGAGTGGTCGTTCACCAGCACGGTTGCGGCGAGGGTTCCTGCAAGTCCGGCCAGACTGGAGCCTTCGATCTCCACTGGCAAGCCCTTGCCAAGAAACATGACTGTGCCTTGCTCGCTCCTTCCTACGAGCAACCCCAAAAAGCCGATTGCCAAATGTGGTGCGACCCGCGAAACGGATCAAGCGTCGCCTTTCAAAAGGCCCTCGCCGATCTCGCTGAACAAAGCGGGCGTCCCGAACTGGCCACCGTCTCTTGGGCCTTGTGGGGTCACAGTGGCGGCGGCCATTGGGCGGGCGGTATGGTGATGCTTCACCCCGAGCGCGTGGTGGCCGCATGGTTGCGCTCCGGCGTGCCGCTTTTGGCTCCCAATCCAGACCGCCCTTCCATCAAGCCGCACGTCCTGCCCAAGGCGGCGCTGGGCGTGCCCATGATGTGCAACCCCGGAACCAAGGAAGGCGTTACTGTAAAGACCGGTCGTTTCGCTCGGGTCTGGCCCGCCAACGAAACCTTCTTCAATACCGTCCGCGGGCGAGGCGGCCTGCTCGGTATGGCAGTGGACCCACTTTCGTCACACGACTGCGGCAACCAGCGCTACCTCGCG
>CAXGVD010000550.1:0-1962 GCA_964012695.1 uncultured Opitutia bacterium | reverse complement strand
GGGAAAACCCGCCCCGCCCTCACCCGCGGACGCTCCCGAGTTGCTTGACCTCCGGGCCCGCGACGTTCACTTCGTTCGAGCCCTCGACCCTGCTGCCTGCGTGGACGCCACCGCCCGCCTCTGCAGGGACGTCCTCCCCCGGGCCCTCGGTCTCGACCCCGTCAACGACCTTCAAGTCCTCGCCCCCCTCCACCGAGGCGTCGCCGGCATCGGCAACCTCAATGACCAACTCCGCCAAGTGCTCAACTCCTCCGGAGCCACCCACCTTTTCGGCAACGCGCTATTTCGCGAAGGCGACAAGGTCATCCAAACCCGCAACAATTACGACAAGGACGTATTCAACGGAGACCTCGGGCGCATCGCCGCCGTGGATGTGAACGCTGGTTCAGTTCGAGTGGACTTCGAGGGCCGCAGCGTCGCATACGAACGCCTCGAAATCGCCGACCTTCAGCCCGCCTACGCCATCTCCGTCCATAAAAGCCAAGGAAGCGAGTACCCCGTCGTCGTCTTCCCCATACTCAAGCAACACTTCATGATGCTCCAGCGAAACCTCGTTTACACCGGCCTCACTCGGGCCAAGAAGAAAGTCATTTTCGTAGGCGACCCTGCCGCCTACTCCATGGCCATACGCAACGACAAAACCCTCGACCGTCGCACCGACTTCATACGTAAGCTCCGCCTCGCCGCATCCGCCTGAGTCGAACTCCTTTGCCCATGAAACACGCCAGCCGTCACCTTGGAGGGTTCACTCTTCTCTCGCTCCTATTTGGCCTCCTGCCCCCCATTCACTCCTCTCCCGAGCTCGAGCCCATCCCTCCCATTTCCCCCCGCATTCCGCCGCAAGGGCTCAAGCTTCCCGAACCCCTTCGCACCTCCCTCCTCGAACGCCTAGGACAAGCCGACGGCGTACCCGAGCGCATCCGCCGCCATCCCGACGTCGCCGTCTTCCTCAAAGCCGTCCGCTTCGCCCTCCTCAACGGCGAGTTCTACGACGAGAAGCACTTCGCTCTACCCGCCCTACTCATCGACGAAGCCGTCCGTCGGGGCACCCTACTAAATAAAGGCGAAATACCCTGGGCTCGTGCCAAAGGCCCCCTCGTCCGGGGCTTCCGCTCCGCCATCGACGACACCGTTCAGCCATACGGACTCGAAATCCCGCCCGATCTCCCCCTCAATCGCCCTGTTCCTCTCTATGTCTGGTTACACGGACGCGGCGACAAAGTGACCGACCTCCACTTCATCCACCAGCGGATGAACAAGCCGGGTACCTTCTCCATCGACGACGGGATCGTCCTTCACCCCTTTGGCCGCCAATGCATCGGCTACAAGTCCGCCGGTGAGACCGACGTCCTCGAAGCCATCGCAGACGTCAGCAAAAACTACCCCATAGACAAGAGCCGCATCGTCCTCATGGGCTTCTCCATGGGCGGGGCTGGTGCTTGGCACCTCGGGGCTCGCCACGCCCACCTCTGGGCCGCCGTCCACGCCGGTGCGGGCTTCGCCGAAACCGCCCGCTACAACCGCCTCACAAAGGAAAACTACCCGCCATGGTACGAGCAAACCCTCTGGGGACTCCATGACGCTCCCGCCTACGCTCGAAACCTCTTCAACCTACCCGTCATCGCCTACAGCGGCGAACTCGACAAACAAAAGCAAGCTGCCGACCTCATGGCCGCGACATACACCGCACACGGCCGCAAACTCCTCCACCACATCGGCCCCCAAATGGGCCACAAGTACGACCCCGAATCCAAGGAAAAAATCCTCGCCTTCCTCCGCAAAGCCCTTGAACAAGGCCGTCTCGAACGCCCCGGCTCCGTCCACCTTCAAACCCGCACCCTTCGCCACAACCGCGTCCACTGGATATACCTCACCGGACTCGTAGAACACTGGAAGGACACCCGCGTGGACGCCGCACTCAACCCCGACAACGGCGCCGTAACCATCACCACCCGAAACGTC
>CAXGVD010000549.1:0-1963 GCA_964012695.1 uncultured Opitutia bacterium | reverse complement strand
GGATACCTGCCCAAAGGGCGCCGAGGCCGAGCAGAAGCCAAACGGGGACGAGTCCGAGTTTGCCGACGGAGGCACCGGGGGACGTTTCTGCGGGCGTTTCGACTACGCCGTTCGAGTCGCCGAGGAAACCTTCGCCGGCGAGGGCGGGCTTGGCGCGAAGTAGGGAGGCGTTGTAGGCGACGACGAGGGTGACGGCCAAGGGGTCGAAGACGAGCACGAGCACGAGGATGAACCACTTCACGACGCGACTCACTGCGTCGCTCATGGCTTCGCGAGCGAGGATGGGGTCTCCCGTGGCTTCGGCTTCCTCCACGGAGGAGTCGAGGGCACGGGCGATGAACTTGAAGGAGCCGATGTCGGTGGCCCGTATGTCACCTTCGCGGGCGAGGATTGTTTGCTCGGCGGTTTCCTTCTTGGCGAGGATTTCTCCGATCTTGGCTTCCAGTTCGGCTGAACTGTCGGGGCCAAAGGCGCTTTCGTGATGGCTGATTTCGGTGATTTTACGGTTGGCCTCGGCGATTTGGGCGTCGAGGGCGAGGATGCGTTCGTCTTGGCCGATGGAGGCGATTTCGGCGGCGTCTCCCCCAGCGGTTAGTTGGGTGATTTTTTCGTTGGCTTCGCGGATTTCCTGTTCGAGCCCTTGGATGCGTTCGTCCACTGCGGCCCGGGCTTTCTGGAGGTTGTCGAGGGCAGTTCGGATGTTGTCGGCCCGTTCGGCTCCCCCTGTGGTAAGGTTGGTGATTTGGGAGCTGGAGGCGGCGATTTCATCCTGAAGGCCGACGATGCGGGCGTCCACGGCGGCTTGTTGGGTGGCGAGGTCCTCACGCGCCTTTTGGGCGTTTTGGTTGCTTTCGGCGATTTGTTGGCGAATGGCTTCGCGCTCGGGGGCTTGGGTCTTGAGGAGTTCTGCGGCCTTTTTGAAGCCGTCTTCTTTTAGGAAACCGCCGGGGCCCTTGTCTCGATAGACCTGCACGGACTTATCAAGCAAGGCGAGGCGGTCGTTGAGCTTGGCAGTGGCGTTGCGTTCATTGGCCACGCGTTCGTCCGCCTCAACCTTTAGCTCCTTTTTTTGCTCTTCGAGGCGGACGATGTCTTGGCGGCGTTGGGAGATGAGGAGGTTGAGGCGGGCCCGTTCGTCGGTGCGTCTTCCCCGTTCGCCCGCGATAGTGGCCTCGGTTTCCAGGTTGAGTTGCTCCTTGGACTTTACGGCTGCCTCGACGTCTTCCCGGCGCTGGGAGATGTAGGCGTTAAGGCGTTCGCGTTCGTCGCCCCGGCGGGAAACCTCGTCTTGGGTGATTTGCTCGATGGCCTGCCTCATGCCGACGATTTGCTCCTGGAGGCGGGTTCGCTCGGCGGCGTAGTTTTTTTCGCGTACTGCAGAGCCTTTCACGCCTGACTCGCGGTAAACGGCGACTTGACGGTCGTACTCGCGTTGCTGGGTGCGGAGGCTGGCGATTTGCTTCTCGTAACCCTCAACTTGCTTGAGGGTTTCGTTGAAGGCTTGGGAGAGGTAACCGTAGATGCCTGCCGAGGTGATGCCGATCAGGACGGCCACGGCCACCAGCAGATAGGTGCGGAGTGTTTTGTTGCAGGTCCGCCACTGGCGATAAAGGAAGGAGGCGGCGACGAGTTTGCCAAACTCCAGGCTGGACGCCATGATGATGATTGGAATGGTGAAGGCGCTTACGGCCCCGAAGGTCAGGGCGATGCCGCGAACACTGAAGTAAGCCGCGCACCCAGCGATGAAAAGGGCGGAGGCGCCGATCAACAGCGTGAATACATTCATAGTCTTTATACCTTCAGTTCGTTGGTAAAGCGTTCCGTGCTTCGTGGGAAGGGCAAGTTATGAACAATACACGGGCTTTTCAGAGAATTCACGTTCGGTAAAGGGTTTGTGGTTTGGTGCGAGGAAGTCCGTCGAGGCGCTTGAGGAAGTCATCGGGCCTTTGATCGGGTGGGTCGG
>CAXGVD010000548.1:0-1968 GCA_964012695.1 uncultured Opitutia bacterium | reverse complement strand
CCCTCGACCGTTACAAGGGCAACTGGAAAGTCGTCGGCGCCACCCAGTTGACTTACGACGAACACGGCCTCATCGATTCCGTCGTCGGCATCCTCGAGCTCAACGAAAAGCGATGCGAATATTACTACCTCTGGTCCGACTATGACTTGCCCGAACAATACGAAATCTCCGCCGACGAGCGAGTCCCCGACGACTGGCTCCTCCCCGATCCGGAGAAGTAGCCTTCATCAGCAGTTCCGAAAGCTCCTACAACCTTCGACGTTTCTTATTCGATACTCCGCGGTTCCCCTTCCGCCCTTGCCAAGCTCGAGCGCTTCCCCAAGCATGGCGGGCATGATTCGCCCGACCCTTTTCCTTGCGGCGGCCGCTTGGCTCTCCGCCTTGACCATTCACGCCGCGAAGAAGCCGAACGTGCTCTTCATATTCGCCGACGACCAGTGCTACGAAACAGTCGGGGCCTTGGGACTCACCGACATCGAGACACCCAACCTCGACCGGCTCGCCGCCTCGGGCGTCAGCTTCACCCGTGCCTACAACATGGGCTCGTGGAGCGGCGCCGTCTGCGTGGCCAGCCGCCACATGCTGAACACGGGACGTTTTCTTTGGCAGGCCCACGCAGTCCATCGGAAGGCCGAGGAGGAGCGGGCCGCCGGTCGCTGGTGGTCCGAGCACATGAAGAAGGCGGGCTACAAGACCTACTTCACGGGAAAGTGGCACGTCCGGGCGAAGGCGGAGAACTGTTTCGACGTAGCCCGCAACGTGCGCCCCGGCATGCCCAACCAGACGCCTGCCGGCTACAACCGTCCCCTCCCCGGCAAGCCCGACCCTTGGAGCCCCTACGACCCGAAGTTCGAAGGCTTCTGGAAAGGAGGCCGGCACTGGAGCTCCATCGTGGCGGACGATGCTCTCGAATACCTCGGCATGGCCAAGAAGCATGTGAAGGAGAAGAGGCAACCGTTCTTCGCCTACGTCGCCTTCAACGCCCCCCACGACCCGAGACAGGCCCCGAAATCCTTCATAGACAAGTATCCGCTCAGCCGCATCAAACTGCCGAAGTCCTTCCTGCCAGGGTATCCCTACAGGGACAAGATTGGTTGCCAGCACGGCCTGCGCGACGAGAAGCTCGGCCCCATGCCGCGCACGGAGCACGCCGTGAAGGTGCACAGGCAGGAGTACTACGCCATCATCACGCACATGGACGTCCAAATCGGACGCATCCTCGACGCTCTCGAAAAGTCCGGCATGGCGGACGACACCTACGTCTTCTACTCCGCCGATCACGGTCTAGGCGTGGGCCACCACGGCCTCTTCGGAAAACAGAACCTCTACGAGCACAGCACACGAGTACCCTTCATCGTGAGCGGCCCGGGCATCCCCAAGGGCAAAAGCGTCCCCGCTCCCGTTTACCTGCAGGACGTCATGCCCAGCTCCCTCGAAATCGCCGGCGTGAAGAAACCCGGGCACGTCCAGTTCCACAGCCTCATGGCACTCGCTCGAGGCGAATCCAAAAAGTCGAACTACGACGCCGTTTACGGGGCCTACCTCGGCCTCCAACGTTCCGTCACCGTGAACGACAAGAAACTCATCCTGTATCCGAACGTGCCCCTGGCCCGGCTCTACGATCTCGCCGCCGACCCCTTGGAGTTGAAGGACCTCGCCGGAAATAAGGCCCACCTACCGCTCATGAAGAAACTCTTCGCTCGCCTAAGCGACCTTCAAAAGGAAACCGCCGACGATCTCGACCTCACCAAAACCTTCCCCGCCTTGGCCAAGCGCTGAACCGGAACACAAACCGCCTGACCCATGAAAAAGCCCACGCGCGCACGGAGCTTGCTCCCACTCGCCTTATCTCTTCTCGCAACCGGCCCCGCCTACGGAGCTTCCTCGGCGGAGCAATTGGCCCGGGTTCTTTCCGACTCCGGGGTGAAGGGCGGCTTTGTGGTTCACCTCGGGGCGACCTCGGGGAAG
>CAXGVD010000547.1:0-1973 GCA_964012695.1 uncultured Opitutia bacterium | reverse complement strand
CTAGCCTGAAAAAGCCCCACCTCGCCTCCTCAGCTTTGTGAAGCCTGCTTTAAGGGCGCAATTCGCCAAGTATGTTCATCCGGGAGGGATGACGCAGTTTACGCAAAGCTCGAGCCTCGATTTGCCGCACGCGTTCCCGCGTAACGCCCATCACTGCACCAATTTCTTCCAAGGTAAGGCGGCGTCCCGGGCAGTTCGCTGACACCCACATGCAAGCTTTGCGCAGGCGTTCGTCCGTGGTGCCGCGAAAACGCGGGATAGGGATGTCGTCTATATCAGTACCCGTCTTCATCATCAACTGATCCTTAGTTGTTCGACGAGTAGTGCTCGGAAACAACCGAACCATTGACTACCGTCGTTCGTTCCTAAAAAACAATAGCGCGGGAGGAGCACTTTTTCAAAAAAATGCACATTTTGACCAGACTTTTCCGGAAGCACTAGGAAGCCGTCCTTACTCGTTTTCGTCCTCGAGGTCTTCCTCGGACAAGGGATGACCCCGTTCCAAATCACGCGCCGCGCGCTTGCCCAAGACCTCTTCCCAACGAGCTGGGGACAAACCATCGGAAGGACGGGCCACCCGCAAGTTCTCAGTGCTGAAGACCTCCCCCATCCGGACCGGTTCCACCACCCAAATGGAGCGAAGGAAACGCCGTGAACCCGCCTGACTGTCACGCAAGCCCACCCAAGATTCTCCTAAAGAGGCGTGAGCGAGACGAACGGCATCGGCCATGGCCTTGAACTCTTCTGGTTCCATGGAAAAACCGGCATCCACGGAACCGTCCTCTCGGTCCAAAACAAAGTGCTTCTCTACCAAACGCGCCCCCAATGCGGTCGCGGCAACAGGCACGACGGAACCCGGGGAGTGGTCCGACACCCCAGGCAGAACCCCGAAATCCTCCCGCAACTTGGGAATGCCCGAGAGTTGAAACTCGGCGGGATCCGCCGGATATTCGCTCACGCACTGAAGGAGAATCACCAACGAGCAACCTTCCGCCCGAAGCAAGGAGACGGCCTCAGCGACTTCCTCCTCGTTGGAGGCCCCCGTGCTCGCCACCACGGGCTTGCCTGTACGGGCCACCTTGCGAAGAAGGGGGAAGTGATTAAGCTCGAAGGAGGCTATTTTGTGAAGGGGAGGCGATATAGTCTCCTCCAAGAAATCCACGGCGGTCTCGTCGAATGGTGAACTGAATAAGGCGACTCCCCGCTCTCTCGCCCGATCGGCCAGCGGTTCGTGCCACTCCCACGGGGTCATGGCTTCGGCGTACAGGTCGGCGAGGTAGCGCCCCACCCACAAACCTTCCTTCAGGAGAAAAGGTTCGGTTCGGGCCTCCACGGTTATGGTTTCGGGCTTGTAGGTCTGGAGCTTCACGGCGTCGGCCCCCGCCTCGGCAGCAGCGTCCACCAAGGCCATGGCCCGGGAGAGGTCCCCACCGTGGTTCCCCGAAAGCTCCGCCACCACCACGGGAGGCAAGGAATGAGAACGAAGGGTCTCGACGAGCTCGCGTCCGTTCATTGGGGGAAAAGAAAGCTGGACCGAATCAGGCGGGAGCCTCGGGCAGAAAGTCGGCCAATAAAGCCTTCAGTTGCTCCTCTGAAAAGCGATCGCAATTGCAATTGCTGGCGTAACGGAAACCATCCGAGCAGGATACGCCGCCGAGAATCCCGATACGGTTTCCCCAGAAGGCCTGTATAGGCTGAATCACGAAGTGGTTATCGAACTCCAGCACGTTGCGGGCCTCGTCCTCGGGAATGAGCACCTCGTGCATCTTTTCTCCAGGCCGCAAGCCGATTTCCTGCCACTCGCAAGCAGGGGCCACCACCCGGGCGATCTCCCCCACAGTACAGGCCGGTATCTTGGGCACGAACAATTCCCCGCCCACCATATTCTCCAAACTGCACAGAACAAAGTCCACCCCCTGGTCCAAGGTGATAAGGAAACGCGTCATATCCGGATGAGTCACCGTCACTTTGCC
>CAXGVD010000546.1:0-1979 GCA_964012695.1 uncultured Opitutia bacterium | reverse complement strand
TCACAGGGATGCCGGCTCCAACGAGGGCCGAGGTCACCTCGCGGGCCTTGGCGAGGTTGCCCGCCACGTCCAGCCCGCCCTCCGTGGTGACCTCCTCGCGATGCTCGGGGACTAGGCATACGCTGTCGGGCTTCAGCTTCAAAGCGTACTCAACCATGCTTGCGGCCCAGGAAATTTCCAAGTTCAGGCGGGTTCGCTTGCTCTCCACGTAGCGCTCGGCGTCCTCGGCCTGCACGTGACGCCTGTCCTCCCGAACGTGCATGGTGATGCCGTCGGCTCCTGCTTCTTCTGCCCGCAAGGCGATTTGCACGGGGTCTGGCTCGACATAGCCGCCATGAGTGGCGGGCTCGTCCCGATAGCGGGCCTGCCGCAAGGTGGCGGCGTGATCGACGTTCACTCCGAGCAGAATCATACTGTGAACTCCCCTACCCCATCTTCACTCGAAACTCAACAGGGTTTGCGGAGATTCTTCCGATGTATTCTCGTCCTCTTCCCCGAGAATCCTGCGGAGGAAGCGGGGGCGGTGAATCTCGGCGGGACCACGCTCCTCCAGAGCCCGCAGGTGCTTGGGAGAACCATAACCCTTGTTGCTTGCGAAATCGTAGGCGGGAAAGCGCCCGGCCAAGCTCCGCATGAAGCGATCGCGGGTGACCTTGGCGGCGATGGAGGCCACCGCCACGGCGAGGGATTTGGAGTCACCCTTCACCAAGCCTTGGTGTGCATGGGGAAGTCGCTTCATGGGACGACCGTCCACGAGGACGAGCCAGTCGGCGGAACGCCCTCCCTCGGTGGCGAAGAGGCCTTCCGCCTCGTCGCGGCCGAGTGGCTTCCAGAGCCAGCCACAAGTTTCCGCAAGCGCGTCCATCGCCCGGCGCATGGCCAGACAGGTGGCCCCCACGATGTTTTCGCTCTCGATTTCCTCCACGCTCGCCTCACCAACGGCAAAGCCAAGCTCTCCCGCATCCCGCAAGCTCTCGAGGGTCTCGAACAAGGCTTCGCGCCTGAGTTCGTCCAGTTGCTTGGAGTCGTTCACTTCGACGCAGCGTTTGCGATTGGTCGCCTTGGCGAAGAAGGCGGCAGGCAGGAGAGCCGCCCCCGCCACCACTGGACCGGCGAGGCATCCGCGGCCCGCCTCGTCCACACCAACGACGCCCGCCCGGCCCTTCGTCGCCTTTCGGTCGTAAGTCCAGAGCGGGTTGGGCATGAAAGTCGAGGCCCCGAAGCGTCAGCTTTTCTTGCCGCGTCCCCAGTTGGGGTTCCACGGCTTCTTGGCGGGCGGGGTCTTGCCCATGGCTTCGTAGGCCGTCTTGAAGTGAAGCTTGCAGAAACGCCCGAGAGCGTCCGCCCCTTCCTTGGCTACAATGGACTTGGCCTTCTCCCTAGCGTTGGCGCCGGAACCCTTTGGCAACTTCTCTCCGCACTCCACCTCAAGCTTCCGCAACTGCCGCAACCAAGTGGCCCGTGCCACCACAGAGGCCGCGGCCACCACGGGGTCCTCCTCCGCCTTGGGGCGCATCCGGAGGTCGAAACTCTTGTCCTCCACGTGCCGTTGCACCAGCGGTTGCTTGCTGAACTGGTCCAGCAGGCCCCAGTCGGGCCGACGCTCAGCAAGGGCGTCGTTCAAGGCCCGCCCGTGGAGCCACGCCAGAAACTTGTTCAGGTTCTGCCCGAACTTTTGGTACAGTTCATTGTACTTCGGCATGCCCGTGTAGGCCGTCTTAATGACCACACCTTTCGTCTCCGTGATGAGCTTGTTCAAGGTCACGATCTTGCCGTCGGTAATCGTCTTGCTGTCCCGGATGCCGGCGTCCATCCACTTGCGGACCATATCGCCGTCGGCGATGACGCAAGCGGACACCACAGGACCGAAGAGGTCGCCCTTGCCGCTTTCGTCCAGGCCCGCGTGCGGCTCGAACCACTCAGGGTTGTTCACCTCCTCGTAGCCGAGCAGGAATTCACCTGTCACTTCGGGTTCCAGA
>CAXGVD010000545.1:0-1981 GCA_964012695.1 uncultured Opitutia bacterium | reverse complement strand
TCGCCGTGGTGGCGTAGTGATGGTCAAAGGTCATTCCCGCCTCGGACAAGCTATCGATATGCGGCGTCTTTACATCCTTGTTGCCGTAACAACCCAGCGAGTAGCTCGACTGGTCGTCGGTAAACAGAAAGATTACGTTCGGCTTGGCCGCGGCGCGTACCCAGAAACAGGAAACGAACAAGCCAAGGAGTGTGAGGAATAGGCCGGGGGCAGTTTTCATTTTTGCATGCAAAGCAGTTCTCTTAAAGGGAGCCTCATGACATGTCCATCGACAAACGAGAGGATAACCAACTTTAGCTTGAGAAGACGGGGCGCCGCTTGAGAAAGGAAGAAACACAAGGCTATAAGGCAAATTAGGCAAAAACCAAGTTTTCCGTTTTTATAGCACTTCGTATGTATGTAGTATTTTGAATTATATATTGGGGTATAACAGATTTTTAGAGTATATATCGGTTGGCAACATCTAGCATGTTTCGCTCGAAGCCTAAAGATACGATGGCTGAAGCCTACTCCGTTCCCGCGACCACCTTGACCTCGCCCAATGCGGTCCATCCCATGGCAACAGGCAGGTCGTTGGCGAACCGAATGGCCGGCTTGCCGGACCATGGATCCTCGATCCCCAAGGCCAAACGGTAAATCCCTTTTTCAACCGGGGCATCCAAGTCCGCTTCCAAAGCAAACGGACCGGGCAACCATTTCCGCAGATCGTCCTGCAAAGTGGTAGAGGCAGCGGCGGCGCCACGGGCATCGAGCCAGGCCAACTTGACCAGCCAAGGGTAATAGAAAGGGGCCACCCCTTCGTTCACTCCCCGAATCGTGACCGGGCGTGACTCCCCTGCCCTCGCCGCCACCGGAAGCCGAATCTCGGTGAGGCGGAATTGGTAGCCCAGCGTACGCACCAACTCGTCGCTCCTCTTTATGAACTGCTCCGATGCCTTGCCTTGGAGGGCGGGCCCGTACGGTCCCACCCAAGAGAAATGAGAACGCTTCGCCATCTCCAAGGTAAAGTCCCATTTCGGACCCAGCCACTTCTTGGCGTGAGGCGGCGTCATCTCCCCACCGATGATCGTGGTCTTCCAGGAATCGATCCTCTTGGCCCGACGCAGGCGCTCCAAAAAAGACCAGCTCTTTCCGTTGTCGGTGTCCTCGGGAAACATGTCGTCGTGAAAGCCCATCCTGGGATACTGGCCCGGCAAACCGTCCCCGTAGCGGGCCATCAACTGCTTGTTGGGAAAGGCCTTGCGGTATGCCTCGAGAACCCGCCTTCTCGTTTTCTCGGAGGCAAACAACTCGTTCCGGGGATAGGTGTGCCATTCCCCCCAGAAGCCGAGCAACCCGAGCTGTACGAAGGCTACCCGGGGATGCTTGTCATAGCGTTTTCCCATGGCCGTGACCAACCGCTCGAGGGCAGCCCCCATGGCCGGATGATCGTAGTCGGGACTGAGGCCTCCGCCGTAGTCCTCGTAAGGCTTTTGGGTAACCCCTTTTTTGAGCAACCACTCCGGCATCGCGGGGGGCTTCTTCGGGTAATCCGCATAAACTCGCAAGACTACGTGCTTGCCCGCCGCCGCAGGATGGCTCCATGCCTCCTTCTCCCATTCGGCGAAGGCGTAACGTCCCTCTTGCGGTTCCAGTTTTTTCCACGGGACGTAGAGGAAGACCATGGAATAGGGCCGATGAATCTTGCCCGCGTCGGTGTAGACGCAATAGCCCTTGAGCGGGTTGTCCAGGGGACCGGGGGCCGCCTTGGGGCGGAGGATCACCTCCTGGGGCTCAGCGTCCGCCAATACCCCCGTCAGAGAAAGGGCAAAGGCAACGATCGAAACAATCCGGGGCACTACTGCGCGGGAAGTGGCCGGCAGGCATTTCCTTACTTCGTCTTCGTGACCCAGCGTACGCCGTTGGCCACGAGGTCGAGGTACTCCTTGGTCGACATGGTGGAGTTGTGGTGCCCGATGGTGGTGGCGAAAACCCGCCCCTT
>CAXGVD010000544.1:0-1982 GCA_964012695.1 uncultured Opitutia bacterium | reverse complement strand
GTCGCCGGAGGGCTTTCGGTAGGCGACACAGATTTTCAGGTCGCCCTGCCAGTCACCGGAGTGGGAGAGGGCATCGAGCTTGTTGACGACAAAGTCGTCGAAACCCGCGTGGCGCAGGGCGTCGCCTTTTTCCACGGCGTCGAACCACCCGACCATGCGCTGGCGTCCCGTTGAGGTGCCGAACTCCAGCTTGGCGAGCTTGGCCCCGAGAGGATGGTTTTCGTGATCGAGCTTGGTGAGGAACAGATGAGTGCCCACCTTAGTGTCGTAGGCTTTGCAACAACCGAGGACATGGGTAGGCTGCGGAGGGATGCCCGCGGATAGGAACAGTTCGGGCGTGGTGGTGTGGGAGGCGGTCACGTTTGGGGAAAAGCCGTGTCGCTTGTCGAGCCAGTGCGACTGGCCGAATTCGGCTAGGACGTGGAGGCCTTCTTCCAAGGCTTGCAGTACTTCCTCTCTTACGTCCGCAACGCATGGGGCGAGGGACCGGCCAGCGGACCAGTACGCTTCGGTCAGTTCGTCCAAGTTCAGGCTGAAGGGAGCCGAACCCATGAAGCGGGTGAAGTCGAACTCCTCGGCGGGAAAGACTTCCGCTTCGATGGCTTCCGCGTTGGCCCGGGTTTCGGCTTCGGTGAGACGGTCGAAAAAGCCGCGCCAAACCTCCTCTGGTACTTGGCATACGTGGCGAATGGTTCGGAGTGCCCGGTCGGCTCGTTGCTCGAGGGTGCGGACATAGGCGTCCTTTTTGGCTCGGAAGAGCATATAGGGCTGTTGCCACTGCCCCGTTTCGTCGGAGAAGGCGGGGCTGATGCCTCGGCCCGTGGAACCGCGGGCTTGCTCGCCGAGGACGTTTTCGCGGTAGTGCTCCCAAGCGAGATCGAGGAGGCGGTGGGAGAGGTCGCTGACCTGGCAGCGTTCGTCGATGAGGAGTCGGTCCAGGACCTGGAGGCCCCGGGCTTCCAGCGGGCGGGCCTCCCAGAGGAACTTGCGGGGATCGGCCACCACGCCAGAGCCTACCAGCAGGCGTGGAAGCTCGGGGTCTCCCACGCCGGAGGGCAGCAGGTTCAGTTTTAGGCCGGCGGCGGTGTGTCCCGCATTTGCTCCTCCGTTAACCTTAATGACGGCGGCGGCGGGGCGGCCCGTTAGAGCTTTGATTTCCTCCAGTACTTCGTGCACGACGCGGCCTTTGCCTTCGTCGCCCATGCTGATGCCGAGGTCGGCGATGAGGAGGGAGCGAAATTGGTCCGCGGCCATGTTGAGAAAGGAGTTGGTGGAAGCGAGGGAGTCGAGGGTAGCGCGAAAGGCGTGAAGTTGCGTGGTCGAATCAAGGGCGGACGGCGTCTCCCCGCTTCACTTCTACCACATCGTGTGGAGAAGCTTCGCGTTGGCCGGCGGGGCTGACGCGGAGGAAGCGGGCGCGATCGCGTAGGGAGGGGAGGTCGGAGGCACCGAGGTAGCCCAAGCCGGAGCGTATCCCGCCGGCGAGGTTTTCCAAGGCTTCTCGGGCCGATCCCGCCACCTCTTTGAGGGCTTCGATGCCTTCCGCAGTGGTTTTTCGGGCAAGGTCTTCCTTGGCGTGGCCGTAACGGGCGGCAGAGCCTTCCCGCATAGCCTCCAAACTGCCCATGCCCCGGTACTGTTTGTAGAGTTTTCCTTCGATTTCGATGATGGCTCCAGGGGCTTCCCGGCAACCCGCGAGAAGGCCCCCGCAAATGACGGAGTCCGCCAGGGTAAGGGCCTTCACGATGTCTCCGGACTTGGTGATCCCGCCGTCGGCGATGATGCGTACGCCCTTTTTCTTGGCGGTTTGAGAGGCTACGTGCAGGGCGGTCATTTGCGGCACGCCCACGCCCGCCACCACCCGCGTGGTGCAGATGGAGCCGGGACCTTGCCCGATTTTTACGGCGTCGGCCCCCGAGTCGGCCAGAAATTCGACCCCTTCGCTGGAGGTCACATTTCCGGCCAGGATTGCGAGGGCGGGG
>CAXGVD010000543.1:0-1983 GCA_964012695.1 uncultured Opitutia bacterium | reverse complement strand
CCCGTCGATCATCTCCTCGATCGACGACAGAGTCTTTTCGTAGAGAGCCTTTTTCTCGATGCTATTCATCAGGATAACAACGGTTGGATCTTTATTGAGCCAACCTTGCCATGTCGTTCGCGAGTTCCTTGAGGCTCTTGGGCCACTGGTCGAAGGTGACTTTACGGGCTGAGGGAAGGTCGGGCTCGGCGATGCCCTCGACGAGCGATTCGGAAGGTTGGGCGTAGTAGAAAGAGACTTTCTTTTGACCGTAGGTGGCGGGAAGGCTCTTGGCATAGGCTTCCAGTTCGGCCGCATATTCCTTGGGGTTTTCGCCGACGTTGCTCTCGGACGGCACCCAAACGACGCCCGATACCGCCATCGGGGTGAGCGGGCTTACGTTCCAATTGTAGGCGTAGGTGGGGATGACGTCGGAAGGGACGGCATCGTTTTTGCCCGGCTCGGGAAAGGCAGGCGCCTGCAAGGGGAAAAGAGAGCCGTCGCGGCCCTCCCGGGCTACCTTGACGATGCCATGAACGAAGGCCCTGACCTCGCGGAGGTGACTCTCGGCCGCTTTCCGAGCCACCTTGGAATTGGGGTACTGCAGGAACAACTCGTCGAGGCGCGCCTGAAAAGCCGGGTTCTTCAGGTCCTTTACCCCCTGAAAGGAGGTCCAGGAAAGGGGCGAGGCCAATTGTCTGCCGCGGCCACCGCGGCCCGCCGACATGGTCATGAAGCCTTGTGGGACGTCCGGGCGGTTCAAGGCCTTGGCGAATTCATAGGCGAACATGGTGACGCCCGCGGTTTCCTTCGAGAAATTGGCGGGTGACCAATAGGTACGGTACTTGCCTCCACCGGTCTCGAAACGGCGCTTGCGGGGGGTCGGGAAGGAACTGGCGGCGGTGCGCCTGCGGAATTCCCTGACCAGAGGCATGGTCTCG
This sequence comes from uncultured Opitutia bacterium, assembly GCA_964012695.1. Classification (GTDB taxonomy): domain Bacteria; phylum Verrucomicrobiota; class Verrucomicrobiia; order Opitutales; family Seribacteraceae; genus CAXGVD01. The sequence continues at coordinate 1,063 of CAXGVD010000543.1, read as the reverse complement.
GGAGGGGAGACCTCCTTGCGCCTGTCGTAGGGCCATTCGCTGGTCAGAAGAGTGCTTCCGGTCAGGTACCAGACGTCGCCCACCAGGATATCCCTCACGGTCCGGTTGAAGCCGTGACTGGACTTCACTTCAAGCGTGATCGGCTTGGCCGAGGCTTTGCGGGCGGGGAAGGTGACGGACCATTGCTCCAATTCGTTGGGGGAAACCTTTTGCGCTTTTCCATCCAAGGTAACCGTGACCTCGACGCCCTCGTTGGCATGTCCCCAAACCCGGATCGGTTGGTTGCGCTGAAGAATCACTCCGTCCCGGTAGTACTCCGCAACCTGAAGAATCGGATAATTCGGATCGGTCCACTGGGCGTACTTCGCCTTGAGGGCGGCCGCCTTCGCAAGATCGTCCTCCTCGAAGACGAACTTGCCGTCGACTACGGCAAAGGGGGTCGCGGGCAGACCCGCCTTGTTGTAGAGGTTGGAGTTCTCCGGGACGGCGCTGTAGGCGTACTGTACACCGACCGGAGCGTCCACCCGTTCGGAAGCGACCACCACGACGTCCCCTGCGATCCTGGCCTCTGCGGCATGCCATTTTCCGTCTTTGCCGCATAGCCGGAAATGATTCAGCTTGGCTCCCGGCGTGGGCTTGGCGGGTTCGACGAACTTGCCGGGTTCCTTGCGATCCTTGGCCATGCCCTTGCTTCCGACCATCAGTCCGCCAAAGAGGCTTTCCTTCTCAAAGGAGACGGTCACCTTGCGGCCGCTCACCTTGTACCCGCTGTAAATCGGACCGGTGTAGGCAACCTTCTTGCCGTACTGCTTGGCCAAGGCCCAACGGGCCAGGCGCATCCCCGGGTGCAGCTTGTTGTAATAGTGAATGCCTCTCGGGTTGGCGGAATTAATATCGGACTGGACAACCATGCCTACGTTCTCGCGGTTCTCGACGAAGAACTTGTGCTGAACCTGGCGGACGTCGGCAAAGCCTACGGTGTCGGGATCGGGCGAGCCGTAAGGTTGCATTTGCGTGAAATAAAAAGGCATTTCCGGCATACCCCAGATGTCTTCGGGCTCTC
>CAXGVD010000542.1:0-1985 GCA_964012695.1 uncultured Opitutia bacterium | reverse complement strand
TGCTTGTCGTAGGTCTTGAGGAGGTCGGCCCCGGTGAGGAAGTAGTCGGCGCCCTTGTGGGCGGAGGTGGTCCGCATGGAGGGGTGGGAGAGGCCGGAGAGGAAGGTGATCTTGTCGCGCATCGGCAGGATGCTCTTGTGCATGGCGGGGGCGACGTAGTTCTTTCCTTCGCCGACGGGGAACCAGCCGTTTTCGAGGCGGTCGGAGGCGTCGTCGGCGGGCATGGGAACGCCGTAGGCGAAGTACCCCCCGAAGAAGCGTTTCCTGTGGGCGGCCTTGCCCGCGGCGCCCATGCATTCGAGCCATGGCAACGCCAGGCTGACGCCAGTGGATTTGAGGAACGTTCTCCGTTTCAGGTGCCAGGACTTGGTTTTCATGAGTGCGTTGCGGTTACTTGGTTAAGAATGGCTCGGACAGGGCGATTTGCACCAACAAAGTTTGGAAGCGGTCGCCTTCCTTTTCGAGGGTTTGGCAGATGTAATCGACGGCTGGCCGGTCGCTCAACTCCAGGTAGCGCCCAAGGGCGTAGGCAAGGGTCTTGCTCACGACGGCCCTGCGGAACTGGTCCTTCTTCTCGGAGAGGAGGTAGGCCTTGAGGGCGTCGAGATCGGGAATCTGCTTGCCGTTGCGGAGCCGAGTGGAGGGGTCGACGACAACCTTCTGGTGGGGGGGCTTGACGTTGGGATCGAGCTCGCCTTCGCGCCATTGGCCAAGGGCGTTGTAGTTTTCGAAGGCGACGCCCCAGGGATCGATTTTGCTGTGGCAGTCCTTGCAGCTCTGGACATTGGCGTGAGCGAAGAGGCGTTCCTTAAGAGAGAGGCCGGCCTCGTCCTGGGCTTCGGGTTCGGGGAGGTCGGGCACGTTGGGCGGGGGCGGGGGCGGCGGAGCGTCGAGCATGCGTTCGAGCACCCACATGCCGCGGCGGATGGGGTGGGTTTCCGAGCCCGTTGAGTTGCCGAACAACATGCCGGCCTGGGTGAGGAGGCCGCCGCGGTGGTGCTCCTTGCCGAGCTTGCGGACGTGAAAACCGCCGCTGACGCCGGGGATGCGGTAGTGCTTGGCCAGCTTGTGGTGGGTTACCACGAAGTCGGAGTCGATGAAGTTGTCGATGGGGAGATTCTCCTGCGCGATGTGGTGGAGGAAGCGGATCGTCTCCTGCTCGAAGAGGTCCTTGGTGGTTTCTTCGAAGGTGAAGTACTCGGGGTTGACGGCGAGGCGACGGATGCCCGCGAGGTCCAGCCACTGGGAGGCGAAGTGTGTGGAGAAGGCCAACGCCTTGGGGTCGCGAACCATCCTCAGCACTTGCCCCCGCAGGACGACGGGCTGGCTAAGTTCGCCGCTTTCGGCGAGGGCGAAGAGGGCGTCGTCAGGCATGGAACTCCAGAGGAAGTAGGAGAGGCGAGAGGCCAGCTCGAATTCGTTGAGGGCGCGCTTGCGGATGGGTTCGCCCTCGGCCACGGCCCGGGGCGCGGGCTCGGCGACGAGCAGAAAGTGGGACGAGCACAGGACGGCGGCGAGGGTCGAGACCAAGGTGTGTTCGAAGGAGGCCTCGGTGTGGCGAAGCCTCGCAAAGAGGGCCGCCTTACGCTCGACCTCGCGCTCGGCGACGGGCCGCCGGTAGGCCCGCTTCATGAAGTTGCGCAGGACGTCGCGGACGTAGGACGGCTCGTCCTCCCGGTGGGGCGAATCGACTAGGATGGCACGCTTTGGGGCGGTCGGCCACTCGGGGAAGTGGTTACTCTCGATTTCGACCCAGTCGATGAACAGCTTGGGCAGGTCCGCGTAGGCGAGGTCGTCCGTGCCCCGGCGGTAGTCATTGAAGATGCGGAAGTAGGACGGGCGCCCAGGCTTGTTAGACTGGAAGGGGAAGTTCGCCCCGTGGACAAGGAATTCGTAGGTGCGCGGCTCGGTGGAACGGATTTCCACGTTAGCGGCCTCCTTCTGGTCAGAGACGCCATTACCCCGGAAGGAACCCAGCTCGAAGG
>CAXGVD010000541.1:0-1990 GCA_964012695.1 uncultured Opitutia bacterium | reverse complement strand
TGGGCTTGAGATCGGCCTGAGTCGTATGATGCAGCTCGGAGGAGAAGGCAGGCCGAGCGGGTGGAAGACTTTTGCGGATGCGTTTCTTGGGCAGGACAATTACGGAGCGGATTCCAAGCATCAGGACAAATCGAAAGAACCAGGTAACCAGCTTGCGGGAGTGGACTTTCGCTGGCGACCGGTCAAGCGGTTTCCTGTTGCGTTTTACGGACAAGTGGCGGGCGAGGATGAGGACCACTTCCTGCCCAACGCCTTACTGTATGGATTTGGGGCCGAGGCTTGGGGGGAAGGGGGAGCTTGGCGCCTCTTCGCCGAGTATGCGAACACGGGAACGTGGTGGTGGACAGGGGACCCGAGACGTCAAAACATTACCTACAACCACAGTATTTATACCGACGGTTACCGTCATTACGGACGGTCCCTCGGGCATTGGGCGGATTCCGATTCAAGTGTTGCGAGCGCGGGCTGGTTGCGGGTGGGGGAGTCCGGGCGAGGTTGGGGCGTCATGGCGAGGGTGGGGGAGTTGAATAGGGATGGTGAGGGGACGAACTCGATTTCAGACGGAACGAAGACGGACCTGCGTGAGGTGGAGGTCTTTCACACGCGTGGTTTGCCGGGCTTGGGTGCGGAGCTTGCCGTTCAAGTCGGCTGGCAGGATCTGGAAAAGGCGAATGGTGTTTCAAGTGAAAGCGGTCTGACGGGTTTTCTTTCCATCGAGCGGACTTTCTGACAAGTAAGGGGTTATGAATTTGCGCGAAAACCTTTCTCGTCTTCTGCGGCGCCTTGCAGGTGCCAGTATAATCTTTGGAATTCTCTCGTCTGTGTACGGGCAGTTGAACCCAGCCCAAATGGCTTTGCTCCAGCAACTTACGCCCGAGCAAAGGGCCGAGGCACTGCGGAAGATGAAAAGTGGAGCAGAGACCGGAACCCTTGCCGACGCCTCGGCTCCCGCCACGCCGGATCCCGCTGTAGCCGAACGAAAAGTGGAGACGCCCGCCGCCGAGTCCTTCGAGGACCGGGGCGATTTCCTAGTTAGGCTCTCCGCCATGGAGGGCGTCGTGAGGGAGGATTTGGCACGCTTGGAAGTGGAGTGGGATGCTTCCCAAGGCGCGCCCGACAGCGAACTCGTCGAAGCCCTTGCCGAAACCCGCGCCCTTCTCACCAAAATTAAAGCCCTTCAGCGCCGTGAAATCGAAAAACGGGCCGAGGAATTTGCCGCTGGAGAAGAGACCGCCCTGAAGCCCTTCGGCTACGACCTGTTTGCCGGTGCTCCCACCACTTTTGCCCCAGGCAACGAAGCTCCCGTGCCGCCCGAGTATGTCATCGGGCCCGGAGACGTCGTGGAAGTGCAGCTCTTCGGACGCAAGAACGCCGAGTACGCCTTGCGCATCTCCCGCGAAGGCTTGATCAACTTCCCCGAGATCGGCCCTATTAATGTTTTTGAAAAAGGAACGGACTTTCTTAGCCTAAAGAATCTTCTCAGGGAGAAAGTCGGCGAACAGCTCGGGGGCGGCGTGCGCGCTTCCGTTTCTCTAGGTGCACTTCGCTCAATAAGAGTTTTCCTGCTCGGAGAAGTACACCGTCCGGGCGCCTACGTCGTCAGCTCTCTATCCACCATGACCAACGCACTACTGGTCAGCGGCGGCATTAAGGAAATCGGTAGCCTCCGAAATGTTCAACTGAAGCGACGGGGCGAAACCATGGCCACGCTCGACCTCTATGATCTCCTCCTCCGCGGCGACACATCCGGCGACGCCGGCATCCGCCCCGGAGATGTCATTTTCGTCCCCGCCGTCGGCCCCCGCGCCTCCGTCGGCGGTTCCGTCCTCCGTCCCGCCCGTTACGAGCTAAAGGGCGAAGAAACCCTCGCCGACCTTATCCGCCTCGCCGGCGGCCTTTCCTCCCGTGCCTACGACAAGCTCATCCGCCTCGAACGTCTAGGCCCGGTCGGGCACCCCCTCGTCCGCAACCTAGACCTCCGGAACGATGG
>CAXGVD010000540.1:0-1990 GCA_964012695.1 uncultured Opitutia bacterium | reverse complement strand
GCCCTCCGAGGTCCACTTGTCTTGGGTTTGCCAGAGCTTGCCGTCGAGTCCCCAGTGGATTTTTCCCGGTTCCCACACTATGGAGAAAACGTGAAACTTGTCGGCGAAGGTTCCGGCGGGCAGCTTGTAGGGCTTGCCCGAGTGCTTGTTGTTGGGCCATTTCCCGCCGTAGTGCAGGGTGCCGTGGTAGGTGGAGGGTTCGTGGCCGACGAGTTCCATAATGTCTATCTCACCACTGGCCGCCCAAGTGCCGTAAGCTTCTTCTGTCGAGAGCATCCAGATGGCTGGCCAAATTCCTTTGCCGACCGGAAGCTTGGCTCGGACGTCGATGCGCCCGTATCGCCAGTCGCCCCGGTGCTTGGTGCGGACGCGCCCGGAGGAGTAGTCACGCCGAGTGCCGGCTTCGGCGTGTCCGTCCTTGTGGGCCTCAATCACCAGGTTTCCGTTCTCAACCCGGATGTTTTTCGGGCGGTCGGAGTAGATTTGCATCTCGTTGTTGCCGCCGCCGAAGGCGTTCACCTCGACGCCCCACTTGGAGTAGTCGAGGCTTTTTCCGTCGAATTCGTCGAACCACACGAGCTTCCACTCGGCTGGAGCCTGCCCGAAAAGGAGGGGTAGTGCGAGGAAGGGGAGGAGGACGCAGTAAGCTCGTACGAATGCCTTGTACATGGCGAAGAAGGCGAGCGGCATCAGTGCAGGCCAAGGAGGCGTTTGCGTTCGTCGTATTCCCACTCGACGGTGACTTGTTGGCCGAGCTTGGCTTCACGGATGAGGGAGAGGGTTTCCTTATCCAGACCACCTTTACGCCAGTGGGGGAGGTAGTGCTCGGTGGGGGCATTGCCGTCGGCTGGTTTAACGTCGATAAAGTGTTCGCTCTTGGCCACGATTTTACCACGGACCACGCCTTTTTTCTTTTTGGGGAGGAGTGTTCGGACTTGGACCACGCGGGGCCGTTCCTCGTACTCCCACTTCACCGCCACGCGGTTGGTGACGATGAGTGAGCGGATGGTTTCGAGCATTGCTTTGTCGAGCCCGCCGCCGTCCTTGGGCAGGCCACCTCGCCAGTGAGGGTGGAAGCGCATGGCTTCATCGGCTCCTTCGGGTAGAACGGTGATGGAGTTCTTGTCCTTGGCGACGAGGATGCCCTCCACGGTCCCCGCCCGTTTTTCCTCGCTTCGGGCGTGGAAGCCGGCGGTGAAGGCGAAGATGAGGAGGCAAGCGAGGAGGCGGCGAGGGAGGAAGGCTTTGGTCTTCATGGCGTTGGTGGGCTGTTTGGTTTGTGGATGGCTAATGGTACATCCTTACCGGAAGGAGCTGTTACGCAAAACAAAAGACCCGTGACCTGCTGTAAAGGTTGCGGGCCTTTCGAGGAAAGATTTTGCGGGCGGGCGTCAGGTGAGTAGTTCGGCGAGCGGGCCGGATTGATCGAGGTCCTTGAGGTTGGGGTCGGCTTGGCCGAAGCGTTCGCGTTCGTCGCCCGCGAGGTGGAGGAGTGTGGTGTAGAGGTTGGAGGTGGTGCGGTGGCCGATTTGGCCGTAGCCGGGGTAGTCCACATAGCGGTTTGTGCGGAGGCGGCCCCCCGCGTCGCCAATCATGACGAAGGGCCATTCCCAGCAACGGCTGTGGTGGCCTTCGGCGGCGCAGGAGAGGTATAGGATTATGGTGTTGTCCATCATGTTGCCGTCGCCTTCGGGCACGGATTCGAGCTTCTTGACGAGGTCCGCGATGAGGTCGAAGTGGAAGCGACGAATCATGTCGTAGGTTTGGTCCCAAGTCATGCCATTCTGAGAGCCACCGTGGCCGGTGTGGTGCTTGCCTTTCTTGAGGCCGAGGCCAGTGAAGCAGATGTCGAAGTCGCGCACGCCGGCGGCGGAGGATAGGGTGAGGACGTTGGTGAGACCGCTGATGAGGGTAGCGGCTGCGACGTCGAACTGGGCGTCGAGTCTGTCGGTTTCTACTTCGGAGACGTACTTGTCGGAAGCAGCGGGGG
>CAXGVD010000539.1:0-1993 GCA_964012695.1 uncultured Opitutia bacterium | reverse complement strand
CCGAGGGTGAGAGAAGTTAGCAAGCTAATGAAGAACCCAGCGGCGAAAGCGGGTCTTCCCAAGGTGAAGATGGTCGTTTCTTTACTCATCATGCGGCCGCGAAACCTAGAATTGCATGCAATCACTTGGCTTTCTTGAGGGCAATGCGAAACCCGACGTAGTTGGATTTGTTTTTGCTCGGGCAGAGGTTGCGGAAGGAGGACTCGCAGTAGAGGGGTTGACTGCACCAACTGCCGCCGCGAATGATTCCGCGGCCATCCTTTTCCTTGCGGAACAGAGGGTTGGAGCCGCCGGGTAGCTGGGGCGCGTGATGATCGGCCACGATTTCCGCGACGTTTCCGTGCATGTCGCGCAAGCCCCAGGCGTTGGGAAGATAACTGCCGACTTGGGCGAGGGCTTCACCGACGCCGTCGTCGGTTTGCCGGTAAGCCCAGTGGTACCCGGGGTTTTGTTTCCAGAGGGCGAGATCCGCGAGGTTGCCGTACCGTCCTATTTCCGCGGCTGAATTGCCGAAGGAAAAGGCAGTGGATGAGCCGGCTCGGCAGGCGTATTCCCATTCCGCTTCCGTGGGGCAAACGTATTTCCAGCCCTTGGGAAGGGCGCCGGCCTTACTTTCGATCTCGTTCAGTTTGTCGCAAAACTGGGTGATTGTCTTGGCTTCCTGCAAACCCCACATGGGGGCATTCTTGTGCGTGGTGAAGTTGAGCGGAGGGTTTTTTCTCATCACCTTTCCGTATTCCCGTTGGGTTACTTCATGTTCCCCCATCCAAAAACCTTGGGTGAGTGTGACCTGAACGGGTTCTCTGTCCCGGGTGGCGGATTTGTCCGTGCTGGAGGAGCCCATGGTGAAACTACCGGCGGGGCACCATCTAAAGCTTATGCCGACGGAATTTACGAATCCTTCCCCGGGGGATTTGCCGTCCCTGAGGACATCGGCCGCTGGCAGGGAAGGCTTCTTGCCGATGCCTGTTGGGGAGTGTCCGCCCGTCCATGCCTTGCTCAAGTCCTTGGAGATGGCGAGGCAGGCCTCCTCGGTTGATTCGTCGAACTTGTTCAAATGCTTTGCAATTGCCTTGGCAAGGGGCGTTGGTTGGTCGCTCTCTGGAGCGGAAATCGTTTTTACACTGTCCGCTGCGAACGCAGCCAAAACTCCTTCAGCGGGTTCGAAGGCCCGCATGCCACCCCAAAGGTTTCCCTTTTCCGGCAGGAGCGGGGACTGCCAGCATGCATCGAGAAAGAGGAGGCTGGTTCGGGCTCCGCTGGTTTTCTGCAAATCCTCGATGAACTCGGTCAGGTTCAGTCCGCGGGAACGATAGTCGTTGTCGCTTGCGATACTTGTCTTCACCGGTCGCAGGACGTTATAGTGTTTACCTCCACGCTCCAGGTTGGCCCCAAGTCCGAGGTAATATAAACAGGCAACGCCATTGGTGGGCACGGAACCGACGAAGGCTTCGGCCGCGTCCTTGAACCCCTTTTCATCCAAGTTCTCCAAGCGGGTCACTTGGAAGCCTTGGCCCCGGAGGGTCTTTTCGACGAGGTTTAGGCTTTGGCTCGCCCCCTTCAGGGCGAAGCCCTCGTATTTATGGTTGCCCACCACCAAGGCAGCTCGTGAGCCCGAGGGCGTCTCGGCAAAGACGCTTGCCATCAGCAATAATGGTAGGAGTCCAAAGGTCCATTTGAACAATGACTTCACGAAATTATCCCTGCTTCTTTTTCTCTGGCGGCATGTCACCGAATTGCAGCTGCTCCTCGACCAGGCGCCATCGCTCGAGTACATCGTCGTCGGAAAGCATGTCGGGAGCGAGGTTTTCCAAATCGAAGCGGCCCTTCTTGGTGTCCGCGTCATGGCAATCCATGCAATAGGCTTCAAGCAGGGGAAGCACGTCCTTGTCGTAAGTTTCCAAGTCAGCCTTTGGTTGAGCGAGCAGGGCAGACGCTGCCAGCAAGAAGCTCGAAGGGCTGAGTTTCCTTGCATTCATTTCACGATAACCAT
>CAXGVD010000538.1:0-1995 GCA_964012695.1 uncultured Opitutia bacterium | reverse complement strand
CCTGAGATCGACCGCATCGTCCACCAGACCCAACAACAAAAACTCGGCCTCAAAGACCTCCTACGCCAAGTCGTGACCAGCGATATATTCCTGCGCAAGTAAAGCCTGATATAACTTGAAGCCCAAAGGGTTTCGGCTCACCATTCCTGACTCGACCTAACTCGCGACTACTAAAGACCATGAACTTCATCACCAAGAAGGCCCTGGACCGCCGCACGGCGCTCAAGGGCGTGGGCGTCACCTTCGCCTTGCCCTTGCTCGACGCCATGGTGCCGGCCGCAACGGCGTCGAGCAAGACGCCCGTCGCCCACCTCAAACGGCTAGGCTATGTGTTCATGCCGATGGGCGCGGACATGTCGCGGTGGACGCCGGGCGGTAAGGACACGCTGGAAAAGCTATCGCCGATTCTAGACTCGCTGGAGCCGGTGAAACACAAGCTGGCCGCCTTTACGAACATGGAACTGCGTCCCGCCTATCCAGGTTCGCACGCCACTTCCAACTCCTCCTTCCTCAGCGCCGCCAAGGCGAAGGTTACGGAAAGTTCCGACTACTACCTTGGCACCACCGCCGACCAAGTGGCCGCCAAGCAGATTGGCCGGGCCACGCGCCTGCCTTCGCTGGAGCTTGCGATGGACCTATTGCAGAACGTCGGCCAGTGCGACAACGGTTACGCCTGCGTGTACCACAACAACCTGAGCTGGTTCTCCCCCACCACGCCGTTGCCGGCCGAGGCTCATCCTCGGCTGGTGTTCGAGAACTTGTTTGGTGAAGGCGGCACTTCCGCCGAACGCCGGGAGGCGCTTCGCCAACGGGCCAGTTTACTGGACTCCATAACTGTCGAAATGAAGCGTCTGCAAAAGGGTCTTGGACCCCGGGACCGTGCCCGAGTCAGCGAGTACCTGGATTCCATCCGCGAGGTGGAGCGCCGCATCGCCAAGGCGGAAACGGAGGCTAAGGACAACGATCTTCCCGACCTCGACCGTCCGCTCGGCGTACCCCCCGCCTACGCCGACCACGCCCGACTGATGTTCGACCTCCAAGTCCTCGCCTACCGGGCGGACGTCACCCGCATCATCACATTCCAACTCGCCCGGGAGACCAGCAACCGCAGTTACCCGGAAATCGGCGTGTCCGATCCGCACCACCCCTTGTCCCACCACGGCGACAACCCGGAAAAGGTTGCCCGCCTGGCGAAAATCAACGCCTTCCACGTCTCGCTCTTCGCCGAATACCTACAGAAACTGGAGGCCACGCCCGAGGGCGACGGCACCTTGCTCGATCACGTCTCCATCCTCTATGGTAGCGGAATCGGCAACCCGAACCTGCACGACCACGTGAACCTGCCCATCCTGGTGGCGGGCGGTGGCGCAGCCGGCTTCAAGGGCAACCGCCACATCCGCTACGAAAAGTCCACCCCCCTGGCCAACCTGCACTTGACCCTTCTAGACCGAGCCGGAGTGAAAATCGACAAGTTCGGAGACAGCACAGGGAAGCTTGATGGTGTGTTTTCCACGGATGCGTGAGGCTTGGAAATCCGAATTCGCAATTCGGGTTTTGGCATCCGTGCTTTTGCTTCCCACGGGGGTCTCCGCAGGGACTTCAGCACTGGCTGATGCAGCGGAGGCTCGAAACTCGGCACTGATCGGCAAGTTGCTCAGCGGCAAGCCGGATGTGAATGCACCGCAGGTGGACGGCATGACCGCTCTGCACTGGACCGCGTATCACGATGATGCGGACTTGGGGGCGCGGCTTTTGAAGTTGGGCGCGGAGGCCGACGTAAAGAATCGATATGGTGTGACTCCTTTGTATCTTGCTTGCCAGAATGGGAACGGGGCGTTCACGGAAGCGCTTCTCCAAGCCGGGGCCGACGCCAATGGCGCGGTCGCCGGAGGGGAGACTGCGTTGATGACCGCCGCCCGCACGGGCAAGCCGGGATCAGTAGCCGCACTGATCAAGGCGGGGGCAAGGGTTAATGTCCGCGAGGCCAAAGGCCAA
>CAXGVD010000537.1:0-1997 GCA_964012695.1 uncultured Opitutia bacterium | reverse complement strand
ATCATTTCCTCGCCGCTTCCGAACACCTTAACGCCCTTCTCCTCGTACTCCTTGAGCTTGTCCGGCGAGGTGCTGCCGACGGCGGTCAATTCCCCCCGTGCCACCTTGCCGTCAAGAAGGTCGTTCGCATGAAAACGACCCATATTGCCCATCCCGATTATGCCGATTCGTACCTTGTCCATGTCTTGCCTGCAGGTGAAAAGAAAGGGGAAAGACCTTTTCCGCCTCGCCTGCGCGCGGCAAGAACAAAGTGGTCGGCTCCGCCCACTTCAACGCAAGTAAGGTTTATTTACGGTTGCCAAGAGACGAGCTTTACGGGCTGAATCGGAGGACAGTTCCGAACAAACTCTCCTTCCCATTCGCTCTACATGGACGTCATCGACTACGTCGTGCTCTTCGCCTACTTCGCCGGAATGGCGGGCATCGGCGTCTGGGCCATGCGCCAGGTGAAGGGGCAGGAAGACTACTTCATGGGCGGGCGGAAATTCGGGAAACTGTTCCAGACCTTCGCCGCCTTCGGTGCGGGCACGGGTTCGGCCGACCCCGTGAACACCGCCCGCGGCACCTTCGCCAACGGCATGAGCGGCATGTGGGGCGTGATGTACTGGCTTTTCGTCACCCCCGTGTACTGGATAAGCGCGACATGGTATCGCCGCATGCGCTGCCTCACCTTGGGTGATTGGTTCGTAGAGCGCTACCAGTCCGAACGCATAGGCGTGGCCTACGCCATCTTCGGTTGCTTCTACTACATGACCTACGGGGCCATGCTCTTCACCGCCATAGGAAAAGTATCCGTTCCCTTGGTCGGCGAGGAACTCTTCGGTTTCCAGACGGAATACGTCCTCGTGCCTCTGGTGGCGGTGGTGGTCACGGCCTACGGCGTCCTAGGCGGCATCGCCGCAGCCTACTGGACGGATCTCATTCAAGGCCTCTGCATCATCCTGCTCTCCATCCTCCTAATCCCCTTCGGCCTTAACGCGGTTGTGGAAAATTTCGGCAAGGAAGGCGACACTTGGACGGACGGCTTCCGCGTCATGCACGAGCAACTCCCCGCCCACAACTTCGAAATTCTGGGAAGCGAACAGGCCGCGGAGTTCCCGCTCTACGCCATCGTTGCCATAGTCGTCATCAACGCCATCGGCATCGTCCTCACGCCCCACTTCATCGTTACGGGCGGAGGCACCGCAAAAAGCGAAAAGGACGCCCGTATCGGCCTCGTCACGGGCAACTTCATCAAGCGCTTCTGCACCATCGGTTGGGTCATCACCGCCCTCATCGTGCTCACCTTGTACGGAAACGACGCCAGCTTGCTGAAAGACGCCGACATGGCTTGGGGTGTGGCCACCAAGGAATTGCTCGGCCCTCTAGGCATCGGGCTCGTCGGACTAATGCTGGCCTGCCTACTGGCCGCCCTCATGAGCAGCGTGGACTGCTACATGCTGGTGTGCTCCGCACTCGTGGTCCGCAATGTCTATGTCCCCTTCGTCAAGCCCGAGGCGAGCGAGAATGACTGCCTCCGCGTGGGCCGTGTCACCGGAGGCATCGTGGTGTTGGGGGCGGTCGTCGTCTCCGTAACCATGCTGGACATGTTCAAGCAACTCCAGCTCACTTGGATCGTGCCCATGACCTTCGCCGCCCTCTTCTGGGTGGGCATGTACTGGCGTCGCGCCAGCACCAAGGCAGCCTGGTTCACGGTGGCTTTCTGCCTCCTCAGCTTCTTCGTACTGCCCCGCCTGATTCCCGCACTCGCTCCCAACCTTCGGACCGACCCGGCCCTAACCCAAGTCACCGAGCAAACCGCCAAGGGCGGCGGCAAGGCTATCTATTGGACGGGCGGTGTGAACCCCACCAACGAGGGAACGTCCCGCGGCAAAGGCGACTTTCGCTTCGACATGCTCATCTACGACAAACTCCTCGGCATCGACCTCACCCAAGTCCGCAATGCCACCCTCGCCACCCTCGACCTCCCCTTCAAAATACTTGCCCCCTTTCTGGTC
>CAXGVD010000536.1:0-2029 GCA_964012695.1 uncultured Opitutia bacterium | reverse complement strand
TGTAGCCGGTGTCGACATCGCTTTCGTCGTTGATGGTGGAGCTCTTCTTGTTGGCATTGGGCAACAGGCTCACTGCTCTGCGCACGGTGAAGGACTTCTCGTCCGAGACGATTCGCTCGCGCTTGAACCCGACGTGCTTGTAGTTGGGTTTTTCGATCTTTGCGAGCTCGGCGGCGGTCGGCATCTCGATCCAGATGTCGTTCAGGTGGTTGGCGGCGTTGTGGTGAATCTCCCAAAAGAATCGCTTGCTCCCGAAGGAGATGAAGAACTCGACTAAGTCGAGGTTCCTCTTCGGATCGTACTCCACGCTCTGTGGCCTTCGGTTTTCGGGTGGACCGTCCTCCTTGCCCGTTCCCAGCGCGACTAGGCTGGAATCATGTGCCCGGTAGCTGATGAACAGGTAGCGCTCGTCCCATGCATACCATGCGTTGAGCGGCGGAGGCTCAGTCTTCACGTCTTTCGTCGCATGGGGAAAAAAAGCTTGGACGGCTTTCGCCTTTTTCCAGCAGGAGTCGTCCAGCTTGCCGTCGATGACTGGAGCCTTCTCCGCCTTGAAGATCGGCTGGCTCTCCGTCCCCTTTTCGGCCCAAACCAAGCCCGTGGCCCAAGCCGTCGCCAAGCAGGAAATCCAAATCATCCGTACCTTATTCATCAATTCTTCTCCTTTACTTTGTTCATCAGGAAATGCTCGAAAAAGTCATAGATCACCGCGTTTGAATTTGGGTTGGGCGAGTGCAAGGGTCGGTTGGTCATGGCCACCCCATGAGCCTGCCCGAGCAACTTGTTCACGGCAATGCTGTGGTTCAGCGGCACCCATCGTCGAGGCGGATCTTCCGAGCCGCCCGAGACGAGGAACGGGCGCGGAGCCATCAAGGCGTGCAGTTCGTGCAAGTCTCGCTTTTCCCGAAGCAGTCTCGGGTACAGCCCTTGGGCGGGGTTGGCGCCGTTGGGCACGCCGCGTTTCCGCCAAGGCTTCGGATGGTAGCCGAGGTACCAGGGTTCCCAGTAGTTTACGCTGGGTCTGACGTCGAATACGATTCCCGGGTCCGACCATGCCGCGCAGGCGAATTTCTCGAACAGGCAGGAGGCGAACATGGCCCACTTCCCACCGTACGAGTGCCCCACGATGCCGATGCGGTTCGAGTCCACTTCCTTCCTGCGGGCCAGGACGTGCCAAGCGTTTGCCGCCGCGCAGCCAAGCATGGACAGGGGCTGCACGCTCGCCTTCTCGATGCTCGGGTAGTAGGTTGCGTAGGTTCGAGCCTTCGTCGTCTCGGTGCTGCCGATGGAGAGGGTCACGAACCCTCGCTTGGTCAGCTGGTAGGCGAAGTCCCTGTCCGCCTTGCCCAGCCCTATGGCCGTTTCAGGTTCGTAATAGACTGTGATCACGGCGGGCTTTTTACCTTTCCCGCTAGGCAGCAGCAGGTAGCCCGTGGTGGTCTCCACCGGGGTCCACTTGAACCTGATCTTCAGTTGACGAAAGTTTTCCCTCTTGCTCGACTCGACAACCTCCACCTTCGGGTTTGTGATGAGGGGCGGCCAAGCTCCCAGCATTTCCATCCAGTCGTCCTTGATCTCCTTGCGGCGCCTGACCCAGTCCTTCGCCGACGTCGCCATGGAACCGTCCTTGAAACGCAGCGGAGAAACGTAGTCGCCCAGCTTCCCCTTCCACTCCTTCGGCGGGCTGAAGTAGGGCTCGATGACTTCCCAAGGACTCTCCTTTGGGTTTGCCCCGAAAACTTCGCAAAACCCACTAAGGAAAAGAACAGCTCCCAAGAATGCCTGCAAGAACCACTGCCGTTTCAAATGGTCTGCCAGTCGCTTCTTCGGGCTGAATTGCCGGTTCATTTCTTCTCGGCGACCAGATATTGCTTGAACCAATCGACCATCGCCTCAGCGGAGTTGTCGAAGTCATCTCCCTTGAAGGAATGTCCGGCGTCCTTGATCACGTGTACCTTCGCGGTTACACCTTTTCCCCGTAGAGCCTCCGCCATTTTTTGGCTGTGCGCAATAGGCACCGTGACGTCCT
>CAXGVD010000535.1:0-2035 GCA_964012695.1 uncultured Opitutia bacterium | reverse complement strand
GACCCTGCCGACAAGGCCGGCTACGCCTACGCCCGCCTGCCGGGCAAGGACGGCGAGGCGCCGCCCGTCCACGCCAAGCTGGACGCCGGGGACGAGTTGGCCATCGAGCGCGTGCTCGCCGTGGGGGCTTCCCCCGCGGAAGCCTACGGCGTGGGGGCCCGCCGGTTGGGCCTGCCCGTGAGCGAGGTGAACGTGAGCCTGCGGGAATCCGCCGGGGCCCCAGTCACCACCGCTCGGGTGAACCTCACCCGGAACGGGCAAAGCGTTCCCGCCTACCCCGACGAACTGGGCCGCATCCGGCTGGACCTGCCGCGCGGCGACTGGAAGCTCGAAGCCGTGGACCACGGCCGCCCGACCGTCTCCCGCTCCTTCACCCTCGGGGAGGAGTCCGCAAAGCTCGAACTCGCCATGGAGCCGGCCGCCCGCATCACCTTCGACGTCCGCAAGGAGGACGGTTCGCCCTCGCCCTGCAAGGCCCAGTTCATAGGCGTGGAGGGCACGCCTTCCCCGAACCTCGGCCCCACCGATCGAGCCCGCGGTTGCCGAGACCAGTACCACGCCCACTCGGGCAAGTTCGCCGTCGCCCTCGCGCCCGGCAAATACCGAGTGGTCCTCACCCGAGGCATCGAGCACGACCACTTCGAAAAAATCGTCACCCTGCCCAAGGGCGAGACCGTCGCCATCACCGCCACCCTGCGCCGCTCTGTGCCCACCCCTGGCTGGGTCAGCACGGACTTCCACAATCACTCCACCCCCAGCGGCGACAACGTCTGCGGCACGGACGACCGGGTCATCAACCTCGCCGCCGAACACATCGAGTTCGCCCCCACCACCGAGCACAACCGCATCTACGACTGGGCCCCGCACATCGAGAAGCTCGGCCTCTCCAAGGAAATCTCCACCATTCCGGGCATCGAGCTGACAGGCTCCGGCGCCCACCTCAACGCCTTTCCCCTCAGCCCCCGCCCGAACCTGCAGGACGGCGGCTCTCCCGTGTGGGTGAAGGACCCGCGCATCAACGCCATCAACCTCCGCAACCACCAGGGCTTCCGGGCCGACCGCTGGATACACGTGAACCACCCCGACATGATCGAGAACTTCTTCGACCGAGACAAGGACGGCAACCGGGACGGCGGCTTCGACGGCATCGTCACCCTGCTCGACGCCATCGAGACCGAGAACTACCGAGCCGCCCACGTCCTCGACGACGCCCCCTTCCACATCGGTCGCCGGGCGGGCCGCGAGCAGGTCGTCGTCAACCGGGAATTCGTCTGGCTCCAACTCCTCAACCAAGGCCGCATCCTGTGGGGTATCGCGGTGAGCGACGCCCACCACGTTCACGGCAACGGCGTGGGCGGTTGGCGCACCTATGTGCGTTCCTCCACAGACGAACCGTCCAAAATCGACTGGCGCGAAATCAGCCGCCGGGCCAAGGCGGGCCAAATGATCCTGACCACCGGCCCCTACCTCGAAGTGGAAACCTTGGACGGCGTCCTTCCCGGCGGCTACGCCCGGGCCAACGAGTTCGTGGAATTGAAAACGCGCGTGAGCTGCCCCTCCTGGATCGAGGTGGACCGCGTCCAAGTCCTTGTCAACGGGCGTCAGGAGCCCTCCCTCAACTTCACTCGGAAAAGCCACCCCAAGCTCTTCGCCGATGGCGTTGTGAAGTTCGACCAAACCCTGCGCGTCCCGCTGGAGGAGGACGCCCACCTCATCGTGGTGGCCTACGGGGAAAACTCGGACCTGCGCGTGGGCTACGGCTCAAGCGCCCAGGCGGGCATCCGCCCCTGCGCCTACAACAACCCCATCTTCGTAGATCTGGACGGCAACGGCTTCACCCCCAACGGAGACACTCTGGGCTTCCCCCTCCCCGCCGGCAGAATCAGCGTGGCCGAAGCAAAGAAGCAACTCGTCCGAGCGGGCAAGACCTCGGACTGACCTCTCGCTCTCATGTTCGCCTCGTTCCTGCGCCGCATCCCTCGGCTTTTCGGTTTCGGGGCCGAAGAGGCGGCGGCGGGACCGGTTCGCGTGGTGT
>CAXGVD010000534.1:0-2037 GCA_964012695.1 uncultured Opitutia bacterium | reverse complement strand
ACCAACCCCTACTCCTACCAAGGCGTGGACAAGGCTCTGGAAATCGTGCTCGAGGCCCGCTCCCGCACCGGCTTGCCCGTGGACGTGGAAGTGATGGACGCGGCCAACCTGGACGCTGCCCTGGAGGCCAAGGTGGACGTTTTGCAAATTGGCACCCGCAACGCCCTGAACTATTCCTTGCTGAAGGAAATCGGCTCCCGTACCGCCGGAAGCTCCGCCTCAGTCTTGCTTAAGCGTGGGCGTCACGTGGCTTCGCCCGACGAGTTCATTTCTGCCGCCGAGTACGTTGTGGCTGCCGGCAACCCCAACGTCATGCTCTGTCCCCGAGGCACTACGCCCGCTTTGGCGGGCTACCGAAACCAGCCCGACGAGAGCATCACCCCTCTCCTGAAAAACAGGACTTGGGTTCCCGTGGTGGTCGATCCCTCCCACAGCGTTGGTCTGGCGGAGTACGTGCCCGCCTGTTGCCTGGCGGCCGTCGCCTACGGAGCGGAGGGGCTCTGCATCGAGGCCCACTTGGATCCCGCCCGAGGCATCGGCGACGATCCCAAGCAAGCCGTCACTCCCGACACTTTCGCTGAAATCATCCGAACTTGCCGAGAAACCTGGCCTCACCGCTACCAATCGGCGGGGTAGGCGGTACGAGGCGAATCGTTGCTTCGGCGAGTAAACGATGAGCTTTCCCCTAAGGATGCTCCCGACGTTCCGGAGTGGAAGTGAGATTGAATAATGGAGTGGTGCCCAGTGGCGGACCCATTCATGAGGTGATTTACTTCTTGTTTAAGCCTGGAGCCAGGCACCTGACCGCTAAGGCTTCACCCGTGCTAGCGTTGTCTCGTAGATTTTCGCGGCTTTTCGGGGCTTGCTCTTGGGGTTGTGGCAAGATTATCTAGGCAATCTCCTGAAGTTGCGTTGTTTGAATTAGGATTTTGAGAATGAAAGTAAAAGAACGTTTGTCGAAGAGGGTGAGTCGCCGTCGGGCGGGTTTCACTTTGGTGGAAATGCTTTTGGTATTGGCTTTGATCGGCTTGGTGGCGGGCTTGGCTTTGTATAATTTGACCGATATTTTCGAGGGGGGAAACGAGGATGGTGCTCGTTTGAAGATCAAGGCCCTGAAGGTGCCGTTGTTTGAGTACCGGAAACAGACGGGCGATTTTCCGCAGTCGCTGGACCAATTGCTCAGCCCTCTGCCCAACGGGGGCAAGGCTGTGGAGGACTCAAACGCATTGTTGGACCCGTGGAAGCAAAAGTTCCAATACAAATTTCCCGGCGAGAGGAATCCTCGCGGATATGATTTGTGGACAACCCGGAACGGGAAGACCATAGGAAATTGGGAAAATTCCAGCGGAACCTAGTTCCGCTCCGGTCGGAGGACGAGGCCTTGCGACGTTTCGGTTTTACGCTCGTAGAGGTTCTCTTGGTCTTGTCGTTGCTGGCGGTGCTGGCGGCTTTGGGGGGGCTGGCTTCGGTGGGTTTGCTGGACAGCGGAAAATTCGAGCCTCCGGAGCGGGTGTTGCGGCAGGCCGTGCTGGATGCCACTTATCATGCGGCGGAAAGGAAGGAACCGGTCTATCTCAGCTATTTGGAGGCAAACGCGACTTTCTTGGTGACGGATGCCTCGGGAGGGGTATTTGCGGCTCATTACGTCTACAAGGACGGTGACGGAAACGGGCTTTCGGCGGAGGAGGATTCTTTGGATTGGGAGCGACCGCTGCCGGATGTGAAGTTCGTGGCGGAGGGGCCTTTGTCGGGGGAAGACGGCGGAGACACTTTGGTTGAAGAGGAACATTTGAAACTCCGCCGGGTGGTGTTCAAGGGTGGTGTGTCCCCCCCCTTTCGGGCTACGGTGAAGTTTCTGGAGAAGGAGAAGGTTTTGTCGTTCGACCCGTTTTCGGGTCACGTTGTCGAGAAGGAGGAGGATTGAGCGAAGTGAGTGAGAGGGCGAGGAGAAGACGGCCCGGGCTTCGTGGGTTCCTGCTGATCGAGGTGTTGGTGGCTTTGGCCATCGGAGGACTTCTGCTTGTTTCCTCGACCGAC
>CAXGVD010000533.1:0-2037 GCA_964012695.1 uncultured Opitutia bacterium | reverse complement strand
ATGGTTCACCCGTACACGCATGGCGTGAAGACCCTTCTTGGCGGCTTAGCATGAGCGTTTGAATCCCTCGGGAAGCATGGATGCACCAAGAGGAGGGTTTTCCTGTTCGCCATGGAGCGGGCAATCGAGTTAGAGAGTCGGGCTTCGCAACCAAGATACGCACCATGTTCGACCGCATCGAAACCGACTCCGCGTCTCCCGCTCCCGTGCTGGTGGTGGGCTCCGTGGCCTTCGACAACGTGATAACGCCCTACGGGGAGCAGGAACGCATCCTCGGCGGGGCGGCCTCCTACTGCTCGTTCGCCGCAAGCTACTTTGCGGAGGTGAAGATGGTAGGGGTGATCGGCAACGACTTCGTGGAGGAGCACTTGAACAGGCTCCGATCCCGGGGCATCGATCTGGAAGGCGTGAAGCGCGATGAAAGTGGTCCGACCTTCTTCTGGAAGGGAAAATACCACGAAAACTTCAACCGTCGGGACACCTTGGAAATCCAATTGAACGTTTTCGAGAATTTCCGCCCCGACCTGCCCGAATCCTACCGCAATTCCCCCTACGTCCTGCTGGGCAACATCCACCCGGGGCTACAGGCTCACGTGCTGGACCAGTTGAGCGGCGATTCCTATGTTTTGGCCGACACCATCGACCTCTGGATCCACACGGAAAAGGCCGCCTTGCTCGACCTGATCAAGCGGGTGAACCTCTTCGTCATCAACGATTCCGAGGCGGAGGAAGTCACGGGCGAGAAAAACGTGATCACGGCGGGACGGAAACTACGGGAAATGGGCCCCGAGACGGTGATCGTGAAGAAAGGGGAACATGGAGCGATTCTGTTTCACGAGGACGGGCTGTTCGCCCTGCCCGCCTATCCCGTGACGGAGTTGCGGGACCCGACAGGAGCGGGCGACTCCTTCGCGGGAGCCTTGCTTGGGCGACTGGCCTCCCGTAACAGGAAGGATTTTTCCGCGCTCAAGGAGGCGATGCTTCACGCCACCGCCACCGCAAGTCTGACTGTGGAGGCCTTCGGCTGCGACAGGCTGGAATCAGCAGGCGCCCAAGTCATCGAGGAACGCGTAGCCGAGTTGAAGGCCTACACGGACGCAGGCTGAAGCTAGAAGGGGTCTTGGCCTATGCGGGAAGGATGCATGTGGCTTGAATTCCTCTCCCGTTTTCCATGCTTGCCGGCGCGGGAAAGGAGCGTTTGCATGGGCGTCCTTTGTTTCACCGAAGCACGAATGCAATGAGTTGTCGCCCACGTTTGCCGGTCGCCTTGGCGGTTAGCTTGTCCTTGCTTGCCGGTTGCGGAGACGATGGCGGCGCTCCCGGAGAAGACAACCAAACGGCCGGCCCCGTAGCGCCTCCCTCCCCCACCCCGCCCGTCAAGCCGCCCGACGTGCCGCCCGTTCCGGAGCCCCCCAAGGTGTACAAGGAGGAAACGGACCAATCCCAGGAATACTTCAAGGAACAGCACGACACCAGTTTTTCCCACGTCCACAAGAAGAACTGGTTCAGCTTCACTGCTGGCAAATCCGGCGTACTGACCAGAATCTCCCTCTACTGCAAACCCCACTTCCCCACCTCCAGCCTGTATGGCAAAGTGATGAAGGGAGTGATCAGGGAGGGCAACCCCGAGCTGGGACGCAAGCTGGGGGAATGGAGCTTGTCACGGGACGAGGTGGTGGCTCAACTGGCCGCCCAGGGCCTGACGGAAGTGGACTACGGGTGGGTGGACGTGAAGATGCTTGGGGAGGTGCCGCAGAAACCGGGTACGATGTACTACTTCGTCTGCACCTCGATCAGCGAGGGGAAGCATTGGTTCGGGGCCATCGCCTTCGCGGAGAACAACACCTATCCGGACGGACGCCATTGGCTGCACCCCGAACACGATCTCGTCTTCCGTACCTACGTGGGGCAATTGGAAGAACCGCCCGCGGTTCCTACGCCCCCCGCTCCTCCCGAAGCCAACGTAACGGAGGAACCCGCCCCCGAGACCAACGTCACGCCCCTGCCCGAACCGCAATCCCCCGAGCCAAAGCCGCC
>CAXGVD010000532.1:0-2071 GCA_964012695.1 uncultured Opitutia bacterium | reverse complement strand
GCAGGGAATGCTTTTCACGGACGCCCACGCCCCCGCCTCCATGTGCAGCTCCACCCGCTACTCTTTGCTGACGGGCCGGCTGTCTCACCGGTCCTACCTGAAGAAACAGGGCTGGTTGCCCCATGGCCCCAACCGACCCATGATTCACCGGGATTTGACCACCCTGCCCGAGATGCTTCGGCGCAACGGCTATGTTACGGCAGTTGTGGGAAAGTACCACGTGGGTATGGATTTCGACGACGGCTACGGGGAACCGGCCGACGAGTTCGACTACTCGGACGTGGACTTCACCAAGCCAGTGTTGGACGGCCCCACCCACCACGGCTTCGACGAGTTCTTCGGCGTCCCGGGGAACACCGAGGACCCCCTAGACACCGAGCCCCGGGTCTACCTCCGCAACGACAAGTGGACCATCTCGGACCGCTCCAAGATGAAGCGGATAGGCATGAAGAGCCGGAAGGGCCGGGTGCTGGCGGCACCCGATTGGGACTTGTCCAAAATCGGCCCCGACTTCTTACGCGAAGCCCTCGCCTTCGTGAAGAGGCGGAGCAAGGAGGGCAAGCCCTTCTTCCTCTACTACGTTCCCACCGCCAACCACTACCAGCGCAACCCGACAGGCGACTACGCCGTTCCCGACTCCATAGCCGGCGTACCCATCAAGGGACAAAGCCGGTATTCGGACGGAACCCGGGGAGGCGACCGTGAGGACATGGTGCTGGAAAACGACGCCGCCTTCGGCTCGCTCCTTAAGGAACTGGGGGAAACCGACGACCCGCGACGGCCCGGCTACAAGCTCATCGACAACACACTCGTAATCTTTACCAGCGACAACGGGCCTAACGTCGGGGACAACATGGGCCGCAACCAAGAAAGTGGAGGCCTGCGGGGCAAGAAAGCCAAGCTATGGGAAGGCGGCCACCGAGTTCCCTTCATTCTCCGTTGGAAGGGACGTTTCGAAGGCGGTCGCATCAATCGTAACCTTTTTTCCCTCACCGACCTCTTCGCCACCCTCGCCCGCGTCGTCGGTGACGAACTCCGGCCCGCAGAGGCCCAAGACAGTCTGGACTCACTCGCCTTCTGGCAAGACCCCGACAAGACGGATCCCCGGGCCCGCTACTTCTTCTGCCACCTTGGCCCGCCCTACGGGAACGACGCCATCGCCGTCCGGCAAGGTCCGAGAAAACTCATAGCGAGCGGAGGCCTTGCCCAACCATGGGCGTCGCCGGGCTCCCGAGGCCACGCCCGGACGAAGGTGTTTCACGACCTGAAGACCAACCCCTACGAGGACGGCGACTTTTCCGAGGGCGAATCGAGCGAGACCGCCCGAGCCATGCTTCGCAACCTGCTGGAGATCCACAACCGAGGCCACTCCCGGGAGCTGAAGCCAACCGTCCAGCAAGGCAACGAAAACCTGATTTTGGACGACGGTTGGCACAACCTGCGGAACGACCTATCCGGCACCGTCGGCTACGAGTTCGAGCTTCGGGAAAACCGCTACGTCACCCACTTGGGCATGTGGGACGACCACGACAGAGAGACGCCGACCCGGGCCGCCCGCGGCATTCCCGCCGAGAACCAGCGAGACCAACCGAGCCGAACGGGCAAACGCCCGAGGAACCTAAAGAGCCCGCACCTCCTAATCCTCCGGAAGCTCGGCAAAGGCCCGTCCGTGGAATTGGCCCGGGTGGAAATGAAAACCGGCGCCCCTGGCGAACTCGACGGGGAGTTTCGCTTCCTCCCTCTCGACGAACCCGTTGCCCTCGAAAAGGGCGGCCGCTACATGCTCACAATGACAACGGAAACGGGTGACGGCGACCACTTCCACGACCCCGTTTCCCACGACGGCCTTTCCCCCCTCCTCCACCCCGCCGTCCGAGTGACGAGAAGCGTCTTTTTCCGGGACGCAAACCTGGAAAGTCCGCTCGCAATCCCCGCATTCGAGGACCTGCATCCCGACCACTCCGCCTTCCGCCTCCCAGTCGGCCCCACCCTTCGCTTCCAGTAATCTTCTCCCTGTTTTCACGCCGCGCCATGAAAGCTCTCCCGTCATTCCTCGTCGCTCTCTACCTCG
>CAXGVD010000531.1:0-2075 GCA_964012695.1 uncultured Opitutia bacterium | reverse complement strand
GAGCATGGAGCCGCCGATGTTACGCCGGCCTTCCATGGCGGCTTTAATTCGGCCGGAGAAGTCGTAGCCGCTTTTAGGGAAGCCGGGAGTGGAACTAGCTGCTAGGTCAAGCTTGTTGGGCCAGAAACAGCGGAAGACATGGAGAGTTTGCCGTCCTTGGGCGAACTGGTATACTTCGAATGGGATTTTGTGTGATCCCAAGGGGATGGAGACTATGTCGGGGGCTCCGCCGAGGGGAGGGCTGATTTGGACGAGGCCGGAGAGGGGGAGGCAGGCTTCGGGACTATGGGTGGCAAGGATGGCGGTGCAGGCTCCGCCGGATTTCCAAGAGCACAAGAACCCCTGCCAGTATTCGGCACCGTGGTTGATGGTTAGTGAGCCGTTGGGGAGAACAGTGGCACGGGTCCGGTGCTGCCACTCCGTGGAGGATGCTTCTTGGTAATGGAGTTGGGCTTCGACTAGGGAGTTGATATGTTTGGACTGGGCTAGGAGATGGGGGTCCTCGAAGTTGATGCTTAGGGGGGGGAGTTGTGTGAGGTTGGCTTCGTTGGAGCGGAAGTGGAGGTGGGCGAGGATGGGGATTGCGAGTAACCAGAGGGTGGCGGGAAGGCCGAGGGCGAGGGGCGGGCCGATGCGGAGGTTAGACCAGGAGTAGAGTTCTTCGGAGGACGTGCGGCGGTGAATGGAGCCTCTGGCGAGGCGGCCGAGAATGAGAAGGGTGACGAGGATGCCGGCCGATTCGATCCAGCCCGCTAGGTCGTGGAGGGAAGGGAGTTCCATGCCGAAGAGTTGTAGGGGATTGTGCAGGAGGTGTCCGTGTCCCTTGACTTTCAAGAAGGCGAGGGTAAAGGCTCGGAGGAGGTTCAGGGCAAGGGCGACGATGGCTCCGAGGAGGCAGAAGGCGATGCGGTGGATGGGGCCGAGGCGGTAGTGGGCTCCGAGGAAGAGACTGACGACGATTGAGGCTTGGAGGCCTTGGATGCCGCTGCAGGCTTCGTCTACTCCAATTTGGCCGAAGACGCCCGCGTCGATGACGTTCCCACGCAGGGTGACTTCCTCGTCGAGCAGGAGGAGTGCGTCCACGATGAGTGCGGAGACGCGACCTTGGAGCCATTGGGTGAGTGCGAGATCTTGCTTGAGGGGCCAGGGGATGGCGACGAGGAAGAAGAGGACGGGGAAGGCGAGTCGCTTCACCTGCTGGAGGCCACCGTGCTCGTAGGCGAGTGCGAATGTGAAGATGGCGACGCAGACGAAGAGGGCGAGGTTGAGGAGGCGCCAGTCGGAGTTGGCCTCACCGACTATCCAAAGGGGAAGGAGAAGGAACAAGGCTAGGGAGGCCGCGGAGAGTGCAGCGATTCTTGCTCCCCGTGGGGGAGTGGCGAGATAATCGTCGAGGTCTGGCGGAGGTGTCTTGAGGGCGAGGTACAGGCACAGGAGCGGGACCAGGAAGCCGTGGGCGTACTGCGGATTCAGGCTCCAAGTGAGTTGAAGTTGGAGCACGAGGAGGGTCCAAACTCCCAAGAGCGCGAGGGCCCCGAAGATGTCGTGCGTTGTGAATGCG
This sequence comes from uncultured Opitutia bacterium, assembly GCA_964012695.1. Lineage (GTDB taxonomy): Bacteria > Verrucomicrobiota > Verrucomicrobiia > Opitutales > Seribacteraceae > CAXGVD01. The sequence continues at coordinate 514 of CAXGVD010000531.1, read as the reverse complement.
TTCGTTGTGTCTTCTTGAGGAGTCTCTTTCCTTGATTCGTCGGAGGGGGGGGCGGGGGGCGGGGCCGCGTTTGCGTCGTAGTTGTCGTCGACAGAAGCGTCGGGGGGGCGGTCTTCGGTGGCACTTTCGTGCGCGGTCTCGGGGTGGGAGGTCATGGCTTTGCTTTGGGGAAGCTCTTCGGGAAGAGGGCGGAGAGGGAGTCTTTTTCGGCTCGGGTGAGGCGTTCGGGGTTGAATTTGGCCTCTAGGCGCAGGGCGGTTTGGGTGTCTTTGTTTTTGCGGAGGGTTTGGGAGCATATGAAGAGCCATGCGTGGCGCGTGTCCGCCCAGGCGCGCCAATTGGAGAGGTCGCCCAAGGCGGGCAGGGCTTTGTCGGGTTCGTCGTTGCGAAGATAGGCGAGGGCAAGGGTGACGCGGAACTCGCGCCCGTCGTGGCGTTCGAGAAGTTGACGAGCATGAACGGTGAGTTCGGGGAGGTCCACTTTGGGGAGGTTCGGATCGAGGAGTTTGTAGTA